>NZ_JBBNAM010000388.1:0-12577 GCF_037994425.1 Phyllobacterium sp. | reverse complement strand
GCGCCGGTGACCTGCAGATGGTGTCGGTGCTGCTGAGGTTGAAAGGATCGGGTATGCTCAACGAATACCCGAACCTCTCCGCCTATGTTGCCCGCGGCGAAGCGCGGCCCGCATACAAGCGTGCTTTCGACGCTCAGTTGGCGGTTTTTGCCGCCGCATCGACCGGCTGACAAAGGTCCCTTTTTGTGCTCGAAGCGTCATTCTCTTATGGATTATCCAAAAGGTCGCCCAATTCCCGCTTAGCAATCGGTTTGATACGTATCGCCTCCTCTTCCGCAATCCAATGGTACGGAAAGCGCAGACGGGTACCGACGGGCCCCCACCCGCCGATGGCACAGAGCAATTTGTCGAGAGCGGCATTTGAATAACCAGCCTTCTGCCTGAAGGGCAAAATATGCTCGTCCATGAACCGGCAGATGCGCTGTTCGATCTTAAGGGCCGCAGCGATGTCGGTCCGCATTAGTTCGGTCCATCGCTGGGCACCGCTTGGACTGAGGCACGCAACATTGGAAAACGAACCAGCCGCAATCCCCTCCTTCACCCCAGTAGCAAGATGATGTCCGGGAACGAAGAGTGAGATACCGTGGAGATGCTCGCGGGCTTCGCCATACCAGTCCTTGCCGCCATCAGCGAGCTTCACGCCTGCAACGCCCCATGTCATGGCCAGAATGGCGCCGAGTTCCGCCGGCGAAAGTACACGCTTTGCATGGGGCGGATTATAGAGGATCAGCGGAATTCCATTTGCGTTTTCGCTTGCCCGGTTCAGGAAATCGATGGCTTCCCCGTTGGTCACAGGCCACCAGTCAGGCAATATGACCTGAATGGCTGCAGGACCGAGCGCTGCGGCACGACGCACCCGATTGAGCATGATGGCCGGATCGGACTGGCAGGCGCCAACAACGAAGTGCATCGCCGCCCTTTGGCAGCGTTCGGCGAGTATGGATTGCGTCCTGTCAAATTCCTCCTCGGTCTGGTTGTGAAATTCTCCGGCCGTACCATTCGAGTAGATGCCGTCGACTCCCGCATCAATCAGGATATCGATCTCCTCGCCGAGCTTTTGGAATTCAATGCTGTCATCTGGCTCGATCGGCAGGAGGAGACTGGCCCAATTGCCGCTGATAATGGGGTTTCCTGCTTTCACATCAGGCTCCTGGTTCGTTTAGATCGTCGCGAATACAGGCCTTGAAGTGTCCCGGCGCCACTTCACGCAATTGCGGCACCGTCTTGGCGCAGGCGTCGAGCGTGTTCGGGCAGCGCGTGCGAAACACGCAGCCACTCGGTGGATTGGCGGGACTTGGAATATCACCCTCCAACATCTGGTGATTGCGCGATGCATCCGGATCGGGCGACGGGATGGCCGACAGGAGCACCCGGGTATAGGGATGTTGCGGCCGGGCATAGAGATCCAAGCTTGATGCTATCTCCATGATCCTGCCGAGATAAAGGACAATTACCCGGTCGCAGATATATTCGACGACGGCGAGATCATGTGAGATGAACAGCATGGTGAGACCAAGCCGCTGTTGGAGGTCACGCAGGAGATTGATCACCTGTGCCTGGATCGACACATCGAGTGCCGATACCGGTTCGTCGGCGACAATGAATTCCGGCGAAAGTGTCAAGGCGCGCGCTATACCGATACGCTGACGTTGACCGCCGGAAAACTCATGCGCGTAGCGGTTGATCGCCTCTGCCGGCAGGTCGACCTGTTCCAGCGAGTCACGAGCTCGATCAAGGCGCTCCTTGCGCGATCCGATACCCTGGATTTTGAGGCCCTCGGTCAGGATCTCGCCAATCGTCATGCGCGGCGACAGGCTAGCGAACGGGTCCTGGAAGATATATTGCATGCGCGGGCGCGCCTTTCGCATCTCGGCGGACGAGAGCGTGGTCAGTTCGGTACCATCAAAGCGGATACTGCCGGAAGAAGGCTCGACAAGCCGTAACACCGAACGCCCTATCGTGGTTTTGCCACTACCGGATTCGCCGACAAGCCCCACCACCTCACCCTTATCAATATGGAATGATATCCCATCGAGAATATTCAACTTGGTGCCACGCGACAGGTAGTGCTTGGCCAGATCGCGGACACAAAGGAGCGGCATGGGGGTCATCGACTTACCTCCTGCCAGCGAATGCAGCGGCTGCGGTGTGCCGGATTCACCTCGGCGAACGGCGGTACTGCTGTCCGGCAGGCGTCGATCGCGAAACGGCAGCGCGGCGAAAATGCGCAGCCGTCAGGCATGTCTGCCAGGCTCGGCACCACGCCGGGGATGGCGGCGAGTTTCTGCCCCGCCTGCTTCATGCGCGTCGCCTCGCCAAGGCGCGGTATTGAAGCCAGCAGGCCTAGGGTATAGGGATGTCGCGGATCGCGGAAGACCTCGCCTACGGGCCCCTCTTCCACGATCCGTCCTGCATACATGACTGCCACCCGATGGGCGATCTCGGCCACCACGCCAAGATTGTGCGTGACAAAGAGCATGCCCATGCCACGCTCGCGCTGGAGCTTCAGCAGGAGATCGAGGATTTGCGCCTGGATGGTGACATCGAGCGCCGTCGTCGGCTCGTCGGCGATCAGCAGCGTCGGATCGCAAGCCAGCGCCATGGCAATTGTTGCGCGCTGCCTCATCCCGCCGGATAGTTCATGGGGATATTGCCCGGCTCTTCGTTTAGCATCGGGAATTCCCACCTGTTCCAGCAGTGTGATCGCCGCATCCATAGCTGGCTTGCGACCGGCATTGCGGTGGATGCGGATGGGCTCGGCTATCTGGTCGCCGACCGTAAACACGGGGTTGAGGCTGGACATCGGCTCCTGAAAGATCATGCCAATGTCATCGCCGCGGATCGCTCGCATTTCCTGTTCATCAAGTTCCACCAGATCGCGAACGACCCCATCCTTGCTCTTGAAGCGAATACTGCCGTCCGCGATCGTGCCGACATTGCGGGTCAGAAGGCGCATGACGGAAAGGCTTGTTACCGATTTGCCCGAACCGGATTCCCCAACGAGCGCCACCGTCTCGCCGGCGGCAACGGTCAGATCGATCCCATTGACTGCTACAATCTCGCCGCCGCGCGTGCGGAAGGTCGTGCGCAGTCCGTGGATGTCGAGAATGGGTTGGACGCTCGCGTTCATGCGGTCTTAGCCAAGCAGGCCGGTTAAACGCAGGATCGCGTCGATACGCTTAGCTTCCGCGTCATTCAGCGCTTGGCGCGGCCGCGCCATGACATTCGTGCCGATTATGCCGAGACTGCGCATGGCGGTCTTGAACCCGCCGACACCGGAAGCGCCGCCGCTGACGCGGTGCTGTGCGACCCACACGATCTCGAACAGTCGGCAGAGCCGCTCCTGCTCCTTGCGCGCCGTGATCCAATCACCGCGCCGCGCGGCATCCCAGAGCCGGACATAACCGTGCGGGTCGACATTGGCGAGGCCAGGTACCACACCATGCGCGCCCATCAAGAGCGCATTGTCGACGACGATCTCCGAACCAGTCATCAGGAAGACATCCCTGTATTCGGCAAGATCAAGCAGCGCGTAACGGAAATTGCCATCATCCCCACTGGAATCCTTAAGACCGATGATCACACCTTCTTTTGCCAGTGTCGTCACCGTTGAGCGTGCAAGTTTGGTATGCACGCATACCGGAATATCATAGGCTACGAGGGGAACATCGACAGCATCCTTGATGTAGCGGAAATGATCCAGCGTCTCGGCCTGACTGGTAACGGTATAGAATGGCGCGGTGACGACCACGGCAGCGGCGCCAGCTGCCTTGGCGACCCTGGCGTGGTTGATCACGCGATCGGTCGTCGGATCAATGACGCCCGCAATCACCGGCACGCGTCCGTTGACCACTTTGACTGTGTGCTCAAGGATTTCCTGGCGCGTCTTTTCGTCATGGAACACCACTTCGCTGGTGGAACCGAGCACGAACACGCCGTGACATCCCGCCCCTATCAGATGTTCCAGCACCTTTGTGTAGGACGAATAGTCGATCGTGAAGTCAGGGTTGAGCGGTGTCACGACGGGGGGAACAACACCATGAAATCTTGTCATTTTCGCTTTCTTTCGGTTGTCAGTTCAATTCGGCGCGAGGATCGAAGGCGTCCCTCAGACCGTCGCCGATGAAGTTGATTGCCAGAACAGCAAGGACCAAAGCTCCGCCGGGGAACAGCCATTGCCAGGGAAACTGTTCGAGAACCGCGGTTGAGCGGGCGGCATTGAGCATGTTGCCCCAGCTGGCGGCAGGAGGCGCAATGCCGAGGCCGAGGAATGACAATCCTGCTTCCAGAAGGATCGCGTTGGCGATCTGCAACGTCGCAAAAACGACGAGAATATCGATCGAATTCGGCAGGCCGTGTCGGAGCAGCAGGTGTCCGAGACCTGCTCCCATGCCACGCGAGGCCAAAACGAAGTCGCGTTCGCGTAGTTCAAGCAAGCGCGAGCGGACCATCCGTGCCAACAGAGGCCATGAAAGCAGCGAGATGACGAGAACCGTCGGCCAGATGCCGGTACCGGCAATCGATGCCAGCACCAGCAGGAAGATGACAGGCGGCAAGGTCATGACCAGATCGACGAAACGCATGGTAACCGCATCGGCCCAATGTCCGGCAAGCGCCGAAATGGCGCCCATGAGAAAACCGATGATCGCGGAGATGATCGTTGAGGCGCCTGCCACGAGTAACGAAATGCGCCCGCCCTCAAGAACACGCGCAAGCACGTCGCGGCCCACGCCATCAGTGCCAAACCAGTGTGTCGCGGTGGGCCCGCTGTTCATGGCCAGAAGATCGATATCATTTGGTTTGAACGTCCACCACAGCGGGTAGGACACAATGAGCAGCAGCATGGGTACGATAACGCCAACGCCAAACAGCGCCGCCCGGTTGTGACGGAAACGATGCAGCGCTCGTGCAATTGGACCGGGGCTGGGTCGAGGCGTGCGTGCAAGCATTTCAGCCCACCTTGATACGCGGATCAATGAGCGCATAGGTGATGTCGGTCGCAAGATTGACGGCGATCACACAGGCCCCGATGATAAGTGTCGCGCCCATGATGACGGGGTAGTCGCGTGCCTCCACGGCATTGACGAGCAGCAGTCCCATACCTGGCCAATTGAATACGCTCTCGATGAAGATCGCACCGCCGATTGCCAGACCGATGGTCGAGCCAATGAGGGTGACGACAGGCAGCAGTGCGTTGCGTAGCGCATGTTTGGCTATGACCCAAAACTCCCTGACGCCTTTTGCGCGGGCCGTACGCACATAGTCCTGGTTGAGCACTTCCAGCAGCGATGATCGCATGTAGCGCATGATCAGGGCGGCCTGAGCGATTGAAAGCAGTGCAGCAGGCAACACAAGGTGCTGCAAAAGGTCACCGAGTGAAAATTCAGCGCCTGGCGTCAGCATGCCCCCTGAGGGAGCCCATTTCAGGCGCACCGCAAACACATAAAGACCGATCAGCGCGCTTAGAAATGCCGGGCTCGAAATGCCGATGAGGGCAAATATCGAGCATGACACATCGGTGGCCGAGTTGCGCCGTACCGCACTGACAACGCCCGTCACGATGCCGACAACGATCGCGATGATCAGGGCAGAGCCCATCAACACCACGGTCGGTCCGATACGTGAAAGCACCAGGCTCAATACCGGTTGATCCTGCCGCTTGATCGAAAAGCCCAGATTTCCGGTCAATGCCTGCTTGAGCCATGCCAGATATTGTACCGGCAAGGGCTTATTCAGGCCCAGCTGGCTACGCAGTTGCGCAAGTTGCCCTGGCGCCATGGGGATGTTCGGGTCGATATAGGCATCGATAGGATCGCCCGGCGTAAGGCGCAGGAGCAGGAAGATCAGCATGCTCAAGGCGACAAGCATGCCGGCCCCAATTATCAGGCGTCGAAGACTGTACTGAAGCATCGCAGTTCCGTCGGATTGGGATGACTGACGTCACCCCTTAAGGTGGATGCGGGCTATTCGCCGATGGACCATTTTTCCGGATGAGCCTGGTAGGGGCCGCCGCCCGGAGCCGGAGTCCAGATGAAATCCTTAACTTTTGCCGAAACAACGCCGTAACGGTTTGCCACCCACAGCGTTGCCCAAGGCAGGTTCGTGTTCATCACCTTGCAGACATCCTGATAGAGTGTGTCACGCTTGGACGCATCCGGTTCAGCGAGCGCCGCATCGAGTGCCGCGTTGAGCTCGGGCATGCGAGCCCTAACGACATTCGGTCCCGCCGGCGGAATCTGCTTTTCATTGAGACCGACATTGATGCTGCCGGCGTCCGGGCCATTCTGCAGACCGGCATAGACCAGCTGGAATTGCGCGACATCGGGTTTCGGGTTGAGGACGATACTGTTGTAAGTCGGCGTATCGACCGCTCGCGGTACGACGTTGATCCCTACCTGCGCCAGCATCGCTTGGACGGCAGCCAGCACATTGGTTGCCAATGGCGTGGTGTAGTAGGTTAGCAAAGTGATTGGTTTGTCGCCGTTGATTTGCGCCCACCCGGCTTCCTCGAGCAGCTTCTTGGCCTTCTCCGGATCATAGGCATAATTATCGATATCCTGCGGTATCAACTGGTCGACGACATAAGCGCAGTCGGCTGGCTTGGCGGCACCGCTGTAGAGACTCTTGATGATCGCATCGCGGTTGATCGCATACATCACGGCCTTTCGGACACGAACATCCTTCCAGATCGGCGATTCGTGGTTGAAGCCAAGATAGTTCACGACAAAGGAATCGCCTTCGATCACCTTGAACGCTTCGTCGCCTTTGAACGTTGATACGTCGTTGGAATCGACATAGGTGAATTGGATCTCGCCTGCCCGCAATGCCGCGATAGCGGCAGCGGGATTGGCGAAATACCGGTTGATCACACGCTCAAGCGCGGGTTTGCCACCGCGATAGTCTGTGTTGGCGGCAAGCTCAACATACTGGTCGGTGACATATTTGGTAAATTTGAATGGTCCCGTGCCAATTGGTTTGGTCGACCACCAGCTGTTTTTGGCAAGCTGGTCTACAGGAATGGAACTCAGCGCATGCTCGGGCAGCATCATGACCTTCGTCAGTGTATCGAGCGTGCTGGCGCTTGGCGCACTCAATTTGATCACGAGCGTGTGCTCGTCTGGCGCTTCGACCGACGCGACGGCCTTCAGCCTGGCGGCAAGGACCGAGCCGGATTTCGCGTCCATGGCAAGTCCCATAGTGAACTTCGCATCATTCGACGTAAACGGCTTGCCGTCGTGCCATTTGGCATCCGCCAGCTTGAATGTGTAGGTCAACTGGTCCGGACTAACCTCGTAGGAGCCCGCCAGGACGCCAACGACCTTTTGCAGCTTCTCGTCATAGGCGACGAGCGGCTCGAAATAGACGCTAAGCCAGGTGAAGCCAGCTGTTGCGGCAAGCGGGTTGAAGTTGCCCTGGAATCCTCCCGGTCCGACATCAAACCCACCCGACAAGGTTGCTGCTTGCACGGGCGTCGGCGACATCGATATGCCTGCTCCCACAAGCATTGCCGATAGCGCGAGCGCCGAGGCCATCATTTTTAGCTTCATGGTATCCTCCCATTGGATGAATTGATCTTGTTATGGGCAATTACCCGAGCGATCCCCTCGTAGTGGCTGTCGAGACGGCTGCGTGCGTCTTCGAGATTCTTCGCTTCCACAGCATCGACGATCGCCTCATGATCGCGCCACGTTCGCATCGGATCGGTATTTTCAAGATTGACGAAGTCGGAAGCCTTGTAGAAGGCTAGCCAGAACACCTCGATGACCCGCACCAGGGTTTCATTGCCCTGGCAGCGGAACAGCAGCCGGTGGAACAGCCGGTCCTCGTCAACGAAGGCCTCGTTTCGTTCGGCATGAACCCGCATGCGCGCCACGACCCGCCGCAGCTCCTGGATATCTTCGTCCGTAATTAATTGGAGGGTCTTGCCGATGAGGCCCACCTCCAGCGTGCGGCGGATTTCCAGGACTTCCTCGACCTGGCGCAGGGCCCCTCCCAGTCCGTAGGCGAGATTGTCAAGCAGCGGCTCGAAGGAAAAGGCTTTCACGAAGACCCCGACGCCGCGCCTTGACTCCAGCACGCCGACCGACTCGAGCGCCTTGATGCCTTCCCGGACCGAATTGCGACTGACGCCCAATTGCTGCGCCAGATCGCTTTCCGGCGGCAGCGGCGCGCCGGCCTGCAAGCCATTATCGTCAATGTAGGCGCGCAAACTTTCCTGCACCGATACGTGAAGGAGCGGCGCTCTAGTCAATGGCTTGATCGATTTCAGACCCATCGTCATCTCCGCTGGTCCATAACATATCAAATATCCACTTGTAGGATATCTGTCAACTGGGCAGTGCGCTCGACCTAGGCGCGCGGGACTTTGGTCGATTACGTAGGTTACGGAGATGGTGTGATTTTTGAGTTGCGATCGCCGCGTGGGTCTACCTTGGCGAAGGCCTGGCTCTGGCCACGCTACTTTTTCGCAAACCTTGATGATCGAGTCTTTCCTTGGCGCTGCACATGGTCTCTTTGATCAGGCGGCGACGTTGCGCTTTGCTTGGGGCTGTAGCAAAGCGGGTAGCGCGGTTTGCATACTGTAGGTGAGGTCGTCAAACGTGCGATAGGCGATGAAGGGAATGTCTTGGAAGAAGCAGTAATCGGCGAGTTGCCCTTTTGCGAAGACGAGTTCCGGCCGATGCGCGGCGCAGAAATCCGAGCGTCCCTCACCGATATAGACGCGGGGACGTTCCAACGTCAGCGCGCGGCATTTGCAGACGCCCGATGCGGTAAGGCATGAGGGATCGGCATAAGGCGATGAAAGGGTGTACTTCGTCAGCCCCTCCATTGTTTCGATCGAGAGTTTGTTGGCGATAATATGAAGGCCGGCCAAGCCATGGCGTGCAAAAATGCGTTTGATAAAGTAGTCGACGCTGTCACTGACGATCGAAATGGGGATGTGGCGAGAGCGACAGAAACGGACGAAATCGGAAAAAGTCGGGTCGAGAACGACGTCGTCCAGCAGCTCATCGAGCTCCTCCTGCTTGGCGCGAATCAGAGCGATCTGGCGGCGCATGCGCTCGCCAGAGCCGATTTTTCCGTCCAGCCATTTGCGTTCCACTATTTCCCATTCAGGATCGGCCAGGCGCGCCAGAATGAAATCGGTCGCATCGTCGATCGAGATCGTTCCGTCAAAATCGCAAAACACATGCATTTGATAACCCTCATTTGGACTGCGCCCGGGTTTTAGCAGCCGGTCCTGAGAGCAAAATTAGGTGAGGATGAAGCGGAACTGAATTTGCTGAATGCTCTCGGCGGGAGCTCCAAGGCCCTAGCTCTTGAGCAATCCCACATCGACACGAAGACCCCCGCCAGCGTTCGGGACGTTGAGCGCAATGGTTGCCGACAAGCGGTCCACGATATCGGATACGATTGCCAGTCCCAGTCCCGATCCTTCCTTCTGGGGGCTGTCGATACGATAAAACCGTTGAAATACCGCCTCGTGGTGCTGCGCGGCAATACCGGGTCCGCTATCCGAGATGGACAGGAGCCACCGATCGTTCTCCGGCTTGATCGTCACGCGGATCGAACCGCCTGCCGGCGTGTACTTGATCGCATTGTCGATAAGATTGCTGATCATGAGGCGTAGCAGCGGTTCGTCCGCACTAACCAGGGCCGTCTCCGATCCAAGCAACGATACGTCGAGTTGCTTGCCGGTGATCAGATTGCCGAACTCGGCAATCACCGAAGCAACCGTATTATAGAGAGGCACGTTCATGAGCTCGAGGGGCTGGTGGCTGACACGCGCCGTGCGCAAGAGCTGTTCGATCATGCGCATCGCCCTCTCATTGCTGGTCTCAAGATCGTTCAGGATCACTTTGCGCTCGTCTTCATCTTCGGTCACAGCGAGCATCTGCAGCAGCAGCTTCACGGCTGCTTGCGGGGTGCGCAACTGATGTGCCGCATGATCGGCGAAGCGCCGTTCAGCAATCAGTGAGCGGTCGAGTTTGTCCAGGAGCTGGTTTATGGACCGGCCGAGCGGGGAAAGGTCGCGCGGCAATGTATCGATCGGTATGGCGGTCAGGTCGTCTGGCGAACGGCTGCGGATCTGTCGCACCAGACCGTGAATGGGACCTAATCCGTTGTTGATACCGAACCAGATCAGGAAGGCGATGATTGGCACGAGGATCAGCAAGGGGAAGAACAGGTTAAGCATGATGTTGAGGACGAGCGTCCGTCGCAGCGCGAGCTTTTCTCCGACCTCAATAACAATTGATGTCTGCGGAATTGACAGCGAATAGACACGCCAGGCCTCGCCTTCATAATCAATCTGCGACAAGCCCGTTCGCTGTTCACGAATGTGCTCGGGAAAAGCAGTGCTCGAAAAGACTCGGATTTTTCCATCTTTCCAGGCTCGGAACATATGGGCTTCGGCATAGTCGTCAGCGTCTTCGTTCATCGCCAGCTGATTGCCCATTGCCAGGTCGATGTCGCTGATCTGTTTGGGCGGTCGCGTCTCCGGCCTCTCGACCTCTTTCTGCAATAGAGTCCACAATAAATTGGCATCGTTGATCAATTGCGCATCGTATATATTATTGATTTCGCGCGTCGCACTGTGAAAGGCGAACGCAGCGACAATGGCGATTGTGATCAGGATCGTCGGCGTAACCCTGAAGAAGAGTTTGCGGGTTAACGTCGACCTATTCACGGCTCGACCATATAGCCGACGCCGCGTATGGATCGGATGAATTCACTGCCGAGCTTTTTGCGCAGATTGTAAATGACGACCTCGGTCGTGTTGCTTTCAACGGCATTTTCTGCGCTGTAGAGAGCGTATTCGATATCGCTCTTCGTCACGTACTTGCCCGCACGTTCCATGAGCAGCTTGAGCATCTGGAATTCCTTGGCGGTCATCGTAATCTGGCCCTGCGGATTGCGGACGACCATGGCCGAGGGGTCGACCTCCACGTTCCCGCAACGCAGCAGGATTTCAGAGCGCCCTTCCCGACGTCTGACGAGGGCGCGCAACCGCGCCAGGAGTTCGTCGAGATCGAATGGTTTAACCAGGTAATCGTCCGCGCCCGCATCGAGCCCCTCTACTTTTTGGAACGCGGTGTCCCTGGCCGTCAGGAGAAGGATCGGCACGAGGTTCTTGTTTCTGCGCACGGACTTCAGGACCTCCAGTCCGTCGAGCTTTGGCAGGTTGACGTCGAGGACTACCAGATCGAAGCTCAGATCGAATATTGCAGAAAGAGCCGACTCGCCGTCCTTCAGCCAATCCACGCCGTAAGCATGCTTTTCCAGAGCCTTTTTTAACGACGATCCAAGAAGTTCGTCATCCTCAACGAGCAACAAACGCATTTCACTTCAACCCTCGAAACGCAGGCCCGCAAGCCGTAGCGTCGACAGTAGGAACGAGCTTCTCGACTTTTTTAGGAACCTTATCCAGCGATGTTGCGAATTTTACCGGTTTGAACGGCTCTGCAATGTTCAACTGCCGAACGACGTATCCCGTGGGCCAACCCTGCGAAGGCCAGTCGAAGGGGAAGAGCGATTCGCTGACGCCGCAGTCTGAAGACACTTGCGCGAGGCGGAACAAAGGCCTCCTGGCAAGTGTCGCTGTATCCGTGGAGAAAAAGGACCCACACGCGTCAAAAACGAATATAGCCATTGTTTCGACAATTGTGCTCTACAAGGGTTGGTCCTTGATACCGGGGTAATGGTTTGCACGATACGTTCAGTAATACGCAACATGAATTGACAGAGAAGCTGATACTTGCCAATCCGTGCCACGTGGGGTCGGATGTCAAGGTAGCCGTCGTTGTTCCAGCTTATGGCCAACCCTGGTTGACCAGCGAGGCGTTGCACACCGCGCTCAATCAGGTCACCGATTTCAATTACGCCATTGTTGTTGTCAATGATGGATGTCCTCTCCCGGAAACCCACGATGTTTGCCAGACATTTGCCGCCGCTTATCCTGGCCGAATATTCTACTTGCACAAGAAAAACGGAGGATTGAGCGCTGCGCGCAACAGCGGGATCGAGTTTGCGCTGGCAGCCTTTGCGGATTTGGAAGCCGTATACTTCCTTGATTGTGATAATCGTATTGGCCCACATCTCCTGCAACGACTTCTCGACGCATTGCGCCAAAGCGGTCCGCATGTCGGTTGGGCCTATCCGGACATCAACAAGTTCGGGTTCGATGAGTTTGCCGATACGTCCGGACCGTATTCGCCGCTGGAGCATCTCTTCCGCAATTTCTGCGAGGCCGGAAGCATGGTTTCACGGCGCATGCTCGATGCCTCGGTAAGATTTGATACCGATATGCGCCAGGGCGTCGAGGACTGGGATTTCTGGTTGCGCGGCCTGGAGCGGGGCTTTCGCGGCGTCCATGTCAAGGATGCGGGTTTCGGGTACCGTCGCCGCGGCGAAAGCATGCTGGTTGCGGCCGAGCGCGACTTTATCCCTATCCTTCGGCATATTCGCAGCCGCCATCCGAAATTGTTCAATGTCCGTAACGTCGTGGATTACGAAACCCAAGCGCATGCACGCTATGCCATCTACCATCCTGACACGGGCACAGTAAGGTGTTTTA
>NZ_JBBNAM010000387.1:0-4166 GCF_037994425.1 Phyllobacterium sp. | reverse complement strand
TCGCGGTCGTCTGATTGAGCGGCGCCACGGCGCGCAGGCCATTGACCTGATCGCGGATGGCGTCGACGTCCTTGATCGTGAATCGGCGTGCTTCCGAACTTGGGCGGCCGGGACCGAACTGACCCGGGCGCGCAAACAGCATGTTGGTGCCGAGCCGTGAAAGCTCGGCCGAAACCTGGGCGGTCGTACCGTTGCCGATCGTCACCAACGCGATGACGGCCGCCACCCCGATGACCACGCCGAGCACCGTGAGGAAGGAACGAAGCATGTTCCGGCTGATCGCACGCAGCGCAAGTTTCAGCGTCTCAAAGAACATGATCCGCCCTCCCGCGATGCTCGACCTCGGTCTCGAGCTTGCCGTCTATGAAACGCAGCAGGCGCTGAGCGTAGGCAGCAATATCGGGCTCGTGCGTGACCATGACGATCGTGATGCCCTGTTCGCGGTTCAGTCGCGTCATCAGGTCCATGATCTCGACGCTGGTCTTCGTGTCCAGATTGCCGGTTGGCTCGTCCGCGAGAAGCAGAGAGGGCTCGGTCACGATCGCCCGGGCAATCGCGACACGTTGCTGCTGGCCGCCGGACAGTTCCTGCGTCTTGTGATGCTCACGCCCGAAAAGCCCCACAAGCCCGAGCGCCTCCTTGGCCTTGCGGTGGCGCTCGCTTGCATGCATGCCGCGATAGATCAGCGGCAACTCGACATTCTCCAACGCCGAGGTGCGCGGCAGCAGGTTGAACCCCTGGAATACGAAGCCGAGCATATGACGGCGCAGCAATGTCAGCTGGCTGCGGTCGAAGCCCTGTGTCGATACGCCTTGGAAAATGTAGTCACCGGCGCTCGGCACATCGAGACAACCAAGAATGTTCATGGCCGTCGACTTGCCCGAGCCGGAAGGTCCCATGATGGCGACGAATTCGTGTTCGTGGATCGACAGATCCACCCGGTCGAGGGCGCGGATGGCCGCCTCTCCCTGACCATAGATCTTCGAGACCTGCTTGAATTCGATAAGTGCCGGGCTCTGCATCGTGAGCCTCGCCTACTTCGCCTGCGTAGCGTCGGTAATCACCGCATCGCTTTCCTTCAGGTCACCGGAAACGATCTGAGTGAATTGCCCGTCGGAAGACCCCACCTGGATGATCACTGGTGCCGGCTTGCCTGCTTTCAGCAGCCATACGCGCCGCTTTGCTCCGGTCAGGGCTTCGCCTTGGTTGCCGCTCCGTGGCCCCATGCGCGGTGGTCGGAGGAGGCCGAAGATGCCGCGGCCGCGGGGAGACTCTGCAGCCGGGGGGGCATAGCGAAGGGCCGAATTTGGGATCATCAGGGTATTCTCGACTGCCTCAACGGTGACATCAGCCGTCGCCGTCATGCCAGGACGCAGCAACAGGTCAGCATTGTCGACCGACAGGATCGCCTTGTAGGTCACGACGTTGTTCGTGGTCTCGGATGCAAACCGAATCTGCTTGATCTCGGCTGGAAAGGTCCGGTTGGGATAGGCATCAACCGTGAACGTCGCCTTCTGGCCGACGGCAATCTGACCGACATCGGCCTCGTCGACATCGACCTGCAGTTCCATCTTCCGCAGATCGCCGGCGATGACGAACAGCACCGGCGCGGACAAGGACGCTGCGACCGTTGCACCGGGATCAACCGAACGCGTGAGAATCACGCCGTTGATCGGCGAGACGATCTTCGCCTTGGCGAGGTTGACTTCGGCCAGCCGCAAATCAGCCTCAGCAGAAAGCACGGCAGCGACGTTGATGTCCTTTGCGGCGACCGCGGAATCGAACTTATAGCGCGCATCTTCGAGGCTCTGCTGCGTAGACACGTTGCTCTGAACGAGGTTGCGGGCTCGTTGGAACGAGCTCTGGGCCGACTCGAGGTCGGCGGTGGCCTTCACGACGTTTGCTTTCGCCGAATCGAGTTTCGCCCGCGAACTCTTGACGTCCGCCTCAAGCTTGTTCGTATCGAGAGCGCCAAGGACCTCGCCGGCCTTGACCTCGCTGTTGTAGTCGACGTTCACCTCGCGAACCGTACCCGACAGCTCGCTTGATATATCCACTTGCTCAGTCGGCTGCACGGATCCGGTTGCCGTAACCAGCACGGTCAGGTCGCCGCGTTTGATAGGTTGAGTGGCGTAGCTGTATTGGTTGCCTTCTTGCCGCGCATAGAAATAGGCCACCCCGCCGGCCGCAAGAATCAGCAGAAGCAATACCAATAGGTGACCACGCCAACGGCCCTTCGACTGTTTGCGTGAAGCCGCAAGGACGGTCGCCAGGTCGGCGCTCGCCTTGGTCGGCTTGGTTTCGTGCATAGTCTTGACGTCGTTCATTCCGACCTCGATCAACATGCTGCCAACGCAGCCGCCAGCAAGATGATCATGTCGAAGCTGAACGGCAGATTAGCATCGGCCCGGATTGGCACGAAATGACGGTCGAATGAAATGAAATCTTGGTAATCAAAGTTCAGTTTCCGTAGGCTGAAATGGGACCGAGAAGATTCGCTTTGTATTGGCCGTCGCTCTTTAGCTGGGCCTTCGACCTCTTCGATCTGCAGCCGCTGAAACTGCAGAACCGTCGTGGAGAGCTGCAGCCCCTCGCCGGACTGACCGAGCGATGGCCACACCGCAACGGCGACAAAAGCGAATCCACTCGATTTGCTACAGTCCTTATGCGTTTGATAGAACCATCAATGAACCGGTAGACGCCGCTTGGCGGCCATGAGCAGATCGAGTTCCGTGGCCGATGGCCCGAACTTCTCATAGAGCCGCTTTGCCTCGGTTTCCTCTAGTCTATACTTCCTGGCAAACTCACCGAGGCTGTAAGGTCGCCCGCGCAACACTTTTCGGGTGGTCGTTGTGGGTGTGGTCACGCTGGTCATCGCAGTCTCCTTGTCTGTACAAGGAGCTAGCTAGAGCGTCATGTGACTTTGTGAAGGTATCGACCAGCCTCGGAAAGGATTGATTCGATTAAATCTTTTTCGGTGGAACCTTCTGATCCGTCGCGCATTTATATGCTGAGATTGTGAGCCGAGCCAAGCGGACTCGGCGGCGCGAGAGTATACCCGGATTTTTCCGCTTTCTCCGGGTCGTCAACACTATTCGAACTTTCGTCCGTCCGGTTCATGACCTCGTTTCCCCCAACTTTTACAAAGCGCCTTCGGGCGCTTTTCTTTTTGACCGTTTCCAGGGGGCCGCCTTTTCAGGCCCAGTCGCAAGAAATGTGCCTAATGCACAGGGAACGGTGATTTTTTGGTTGACCGCAATGGGGCACCTGCATATGTTCCGCGCACTTCCAGCCGGACGCACCGCTCGGCTTCAGGGAGAGCGTAGCTCAGCCGGTAGAGCAACTGACTTTTAATCAGTAGGTCTCGGGTTCGAACCCCGACGCTCTCACCATGAAATTGGGACGGCGACTGCCTTGCGTCCTCGCACCACGTTCGTGTCTAATAGCTGCACGGGCGGCCGTTACTAGGTCTGAACCCATCTGCACAGGCTGGATTTACAGAGCGATCGCGTAGATAGGCCGATGACGACCCGATTGATGGGGTTTGATCAGGGTTTGTGGTGCAGGCTGAGGTGATTGTGGAAAGGCCGATCAGCGCCACGGCCGCCAGAAATGTGAGAAATCTGTGCGTCCGCGCTCCTCCGGGAGGGTCATTGCTCACCGCCGCGCGCGCAATCTAGCGTGTCATCGCAAGCCCGGGCGAGAAGTACGGCGCCCTTTGCCACGGCACAGTTCACGAATCCGCTACCGCCGGCGAGTTCCAGATCCTCTGGGGCATCGCTGTGCGGCGTGAGGCACGATGAAGCGAAACTCACCTGATTTTATCCGACAGGTCGCAGATTTTCGTCCTGTAGGTAGTGGGTTGAACTCCATTCCGTGATGTCATCACTCTACTGGCGTGCTGGAAACGCTATTCACTACCCCGGTGCCGCGATGCCTGGATGTGCGGAAATCTTTCCTCCGGGCAAATGCTGCCGCCTTGCCCGCAGATCCGGTGTCCTCGTCCTCGCCCCATTAGCAATGTGACGCCTATCAATGCGACGTCGCCTTCCTGCTGGCCAACAACAGAATGTAGTCATCCGCTGCATCCGCTATTGCCATCGCCACTTCCGCCGGCGCCCACCCCTTTAGTTGCGCATCGCGGATGATCTGATGGAGCGCGGGTT
>NZ_JBBNAM010000386.1:0-3862 GCF_037994425.1 Phyllobacterium sp. | reverse complement strand
GGGGCTGCGGCAGCGATGCCGCAGCCCCTCTTGTTTGAAGTCGTCGTGTTCGCTTCAAAGCCACTGGATGGCGTGGCTCGTCTGAATCCTATCAGGGAGCCAGGGTGCGCAGGTGGTCGATCAATCTTGTCGCCTCATCGGCAGCACGCTGCTCGTCACGGCCGATGATCGCGTCGATCAAGGCCCTGTGCGCACCCGCAGATTCCTGCAGGCTCCCAGGTCGCTGAAGCCGGAACCAGAAGCGGCGGCTATGGGTCTGAAGGGGCGAAGCCAACCGTGCCGCAAACGGGTTTTCGGCCGCCTGACCAAGAACGGTATCAAAAGTCTTATCGGCGGTAAGAAAGCCGTCGACGTTATTGCCTTCGAGAGCCGCGCTCATCGCATCGGAGGCTTGCTGCAGGCGCCGATGGTGCAGATCGGCGCCAAAAAGCGCGGCGTCTCGCGCAAGAACCCGCTCCACGCCTTCACGGGTATCCAGTACCTTGCGAAAATCTTGCGGGTTGAGTGCAGCGATTGCGATGCCCGATCGCGGACGAATCTCCATCAAGCCTTCCCACGCGAGTTTCTGCACAGCCTCGCGTACGGGCGTGCGGCCCATCCCGGTAATGTCGGTCAATGCCCGTTCGTTGATGATCGCTCCTGGCTCAAGCCTGAGCGTAACGATCATTTCCTCAATCTGACGATAGGCCAGTTCGGCGAGGCTTTCTCCCGTCGGAGTCGTACTCTGGACCGCGGTTTGATGCATATGTCGAATCTTTCAATTAACCCAATTGACAGCAATGAATAGTACAGATATATTTCTGATATATCAAGAAGGAGCAGAGATATGTGGGCAGGCATTTTCCCGGCTGTAACTAGCAAATTCACCCATGATAATCTCGATCATAAAGAAATGGAACGTTGTTTCTCCCTTCTCATGGAAGCCGGCTGCGATGGTCTGATCGTCGCCGGGTCCCTTGGCGAAGGCCCCATGCTCAGCCATGACGAGAAGCTCGAAGTGTTGAAGACTGCGCAGCGCGTCGCAAATGGCAAGCCTGTGCTCCTCACGATCAACGAAGCGGCCACCCGCGAGGGGGCGGCGCTCGCAAGGCGCGCTGCCAAGGCCGGAGCCAATGGCCTTATGCTCGTTCCGAGCCCGATCTACCATACGGATCCCGAAGAAACCGTCACCACTCTGAAAGCCGTGGCTACCGCCGGCGAACTTCCGGTCATGATCTATTCGAACCGCATCGCCTACCGTGTGGACGTGACCAACGAAATTCTCGGCGAACTCGCATCCGATGATCTTTTTGTCGCCATCAAGGAATCGTCCGACGATATCCGCCGCACCACCGACATCATCAACACGTTCGGCACGCGCTTCGATCTCTTCACCGGCGTCGACAACCTCGCGTTCGAAGCCCTGACCGCCGGTGCTATCGGCTGGGTTGCGGGTCTTGTCACCGCGTTTCCGAAGGAAACCGTGGCGATCTACAAGCTTGTGCAGGCCGGCCGTTACGAAGAGGCGCTGCGTATTTATCGCTGGTTCCGCCCGCTACTCGACCTCGATGTTTCGACCTATCTCGTCCAGAACATCAAGCTTGCCGAGGTGCTCGAAATCGGGACCAACGATCGGGTTCGGTTGCCACGCCAGCCACTGCGCGGGGCCCGCCGTGAAGCCGTCGAAATGATCGTCAGAAACGCGATAGCTTCGCGCCCGGTCTTGCCGATCCTCTAAGCCTCTTGGCATATGATGGACTCGGGTCGCGACGACATCGTCATCATCGGTGCCGGCATTGTCGGCATCGCCATCGCCGCGACCTTGTCGGAAGCGGGCCGCAGGGTGCTGGTCATCGACAGGCAGGGCATCTGTGAAGGGACGAGTTCAGGCAACGCTGGGGCACTGGCCTTCTCCGACATACTTCCCATGGCATCGAAGGGCATTCTCGCCAAGGTACCCGGCTGGCTAAAGGATCCGCTTGGTCCCTTTACCATTCGGCCCTCCTACCTTCCCAGACTAACGCCTTGGCTCTATCGCTTCTGGCGTGCAAGCCGACCCGCAGCGCAGACCCAGATAATCGAAGCCCAGGGCGCCATGATGCGGCTCGCCGAGCCCGAAATGCTTGGCCTGATGCTGCGAGCCGGCATCGGCCACATGGTGCGTGCGGATGGCTCACTCGAACTTTACGAAAGCGAAGAAGAGCTCAACGCGGCTCTGCCGGGCTGGGATGCCCGCAAGAACGCCGGCATCGGCTTCGAACATCTGCGGGGCGATGACCTTGCGCACTGCCAGCCGGGGCTGGCGAGGCGTTTCGTGGTGGGAACGTTCGTTCCTGGTTGGAAGACCGTCAGCGATCCGCAACGTGTCGGCAGGGGCCTGTGGACCCATGCCGAAAGCCTTGGCGCAAGGTTTAGGCAGGCAGAGGTCGCATCAGTCGCAACCACGGGCGAAGGCGTGACGATCGCGCTCGCCAATGGCGAGACGATCAAAGCCGGCAAGCTCATTATCGCTGCCGGCGCATGGTCACACCGACTTACCAGGCAGCTTGGGGACGCGATCCCGCTTGAAACCGAACGCGGCTACAATACGACGCTGCCTACCGGTGCCTTCGACATCAAGCGCCAGTTGATTTTTTCCGGCCACGGTTTTGTCGTCACACCGCTCGAAACCGGCCTGCGCATCGGCGGTGCGGTGGAATTGGGCGGGCTCGACCTTCCACCCAATTATGAGCGGTCCGAGGCTATGCTAACGAAGGCCAAGGTATTCTTGCCCGGTCTGCGGACCGAGGGAGGCCGGCAATGGATGGGCTACCGTCCATCGCTGCCGGATTCACTTCCCGTTATCGGCTATGCAAAGGCCGGCAAAAATGTTCTCTATGCATTCGGCCATGGCCATCTCGGGCTGACGCAGTCGGCAGCGACAGGTCGTTTGATCATCGATCTTATCGAAGGACGAAAGCCCTCGATTGCGATCGCACCCTTTCATCCGCAACGCTTTTGAGGAGCATCATGGCACGTTATTCATTCTTCTGTGTCGATGGTCATACCTGTGGAAATCCGGTCCGCCTTGTCGCCGGCGGCGGGCCAAATCTTGCTGGCGCCACGATGATGGAAAAGCGGGCGCATTTCCTCGCCGAATTCGACTGGATTCGCACCGGCCTCATGTTTGAACCGCGCGGGCATGACATGATGTCGGGTTCGATCCTCTATCCCCCGACGCGTGAGGATTGCGACGTTGCCATCCTGTTTATCGAAACCTCCGGGTGCCTCCCCATGTGCGGACACGGGACCATCGGCACGGTCACCATGGCCATCGAGCATGGGTTGATAACTCCACGCACGCCAGGCGTGCTCAAGCTCGATACTCCGGCCGGCCTTGTTGTCGCGGAATATACGCAGGAGGGGCAATACGTAACCAGCGTGCGCCTCACCAATGTACCCGCCTTTCTTTACGCAGAGGGACTTGAGGTCGAATGCCCGGACCTCGGGGCGCTGACTGTCGACGTCGCCTATGGCGGCAACTTCTATGCTATCGTCGATTCGCAGGAGAATTTCCGTGATCTTGCCGACTACCGCGCGCTCGATCTCATCGGCTGGAGCCCGGTCCTGCGCGAGCGTCTGAATGAACGATACGCGTTCCAACATCCAGAAAAGCCTGAAATCAATGTGCTGAGTCACATTTTGTGGACAGGCGCGCCGACCCAGCCCCAAGCACACGCGCGCAACGCGGTGTTCTATGGCGACAAGGCGATCGATCGCTCGCCCTGCGGAACAGGTACGTCCGCACGCATGGCACAACTTGCCGCCAAGGGTAAATTGAAGCCGGGTGATGATTTCGTGCACGAATCAATTATCGGTTCGCTCTTCCATGGCCGTGTGGAAC
>NZ_JBBNAM010000385.1:0-1446 GCF_037994425.1 Phyllobacterium sp. | reverse complement strand
GTTCAATAACGCCTCGCGCTCTACGCGGTAGAGGTTTTTCATCGACTTAATCGCCGAGTTAGAAATTCGAAACCGACCGCATCTTGGGCAAGAAAACTCAACGAAACCACCATGTCGCAGTAACACTTCATGTACTGGGTCTTCAGAAACAGGACAGTTGTAATAGGTTTCTAGCATCCATCCTCCAAGTGAGGTCGCAGCATACACCTTATATCAGCCACCACCCAAGAAACCGGCGCCGCGTCGGTAACTATTCTGGTTGGTGAGACACCAGTCCGCCAGAAATCGGAAATTGAATGAACCGTCGCGCGTTTATCGCAGCCATCGGCTTGCTGTTGTCTTCAGGCGCTGCTGTAGCGCTGCCAAAGCCTGACAGGCCGATGAAGAAGAAGCCTGCGAAGTGGCAGAAGAAATGAACTTCGCCGAGGCCATTGAGCGGCTCGAGATTTGGGTCTCGCTTACCCATGCCAATTTCATTGAGGGCATCGACAAACTTGCTCGGGAGATGATGGCTTTCGCTGCGGGTGAATTGCGCATGCAGTGCCCGGCCAGCCTCCCAGCTCAGTTCCGCCTCGATACCGAGATGGAGCCCTATGGCCAATATGTGCCCGACATCAAGGTTGTGGTGCTCAAGCAATGGGATGGAAGCCCGCAGCACCAAGGAGTGCTGGCGCACGAAATCGCGCACTACGTCCAGGCCTTCAATGATCTTCCGTTCTGCGAAGAGCAGGCGTATCGCGTTCAACGCGCTTGGCTGCAGAGAGAGGCAGTATGACGACGCCGCCGGAGCCTTGGCTCACGAGCCGTGGGAGGTAAGCAGCGCGCGCCAGGAGAGTAAGGATCAGCATGAGATCGCGATCAGCGCGGTCATGCTGGTCGCTGTCGTTGTCACAATGGCGCTGGGCTTCTTCCTGATCGGGTGCTCGTCGATCACCAGGCTAGCGATCGATCCTTACGGGCAGGGTGTTTGCACTGTTGAAACGAAGTTGGAAGGTGGATGTTGATGGCTGTGCCCTAGCACCCAGTGCGGAATCACAAGATACTCGATCCGGAAACAAATGGGATCAAGTATCGTGGCCACTGAAGATCATCTTGATAAAGAGACGTCTGTTTCGCTAGCGCTCAAAGACGCGGGCGTCGAATTCAAAAGCAAATCCCGAACATTATCAATCATCGACAGAATGGCGGCGAATTTCTTCGAACGACGCAGTTTTAAAGGTGAGCGGGACGTGCAGATCAATCGTCAGAAACTCGAAATCGAGCTTTCACTGATCAAAAGGGCCTCCGAGACTTTGTTGAAGCGCGCGGAAATAGATGAGCAATTTGCAGAAGACATTCTTGCTGGAACGTTTGCGAAAGATGCTCGACGTCAATTGAACAAAGATGGCGTTGTTGAAGCGGCTTTAGAGCAGTTGAGACTTGAGCCTCCAAGTTCCGATGTTAATT
>NZ_JBBNAM010000384.1:0-8297 GCF_037994425.1 Phyllobacterium sp. | reverse complement strand
GATCCAGGCAGTCGGCTCGACGAGGATGCCGGTCAGAAGGGCAACGATCGCCGCGATCGAGGCGAAGGCGCTGAAGGCTCGTACATGGCCCACGCGTCGCACCAGACGCGGTGCAAGCAGGCAGGATGCTATGAAGCCTCCCGCCCAGGCCGTTCCAAGGAGACCGAGCGAAGTCGTTGAAAAGCCCTCGGCACCGCCGCGCAGTGGCAGCAGCAGGCCGTGCAGGCCGGACGCCATGACAAGAAACGATGTGCCACAGAGGAGCGCGAAGACCTGAATGAACGAACGAAACACGGCAAAACCTTGAATGAGAATGATTGGAGGGCCCGACTCGTGAACTCCGCCGGCATCGAGTCCGTTTCATGGAGCAATACGGAAACTTGATGGCATCCTTATTGCGCTTGTCGAAATATCAGGCATTACCGGAAGAGCGCTTCGGCGGCGACCTTGCTGTTGCCCTTGCGTGACCGTTCTTCTTCGAGGCGCGTGATTTCAGCGCGCAGCAGCGCGATCCGCTCGTCAAGTTCTGAGACTGATAGCAGCGACAGGTCCTGCCCTATGTCGTGAACGACCTTACGTCTTGGCTCTTCGTCGAAAACTGACATTATTTCCTCCAAGATGGGCCCTAGTATGCGAGAATACAGCCCAACCACTTGGAATTGCAAATCATTCTGGCGAATCAATCGAGAGGGAGAGCTCCATGGCCGAAAAAATACCGACAACCATGACGGCGATCGAGATCACCCAGCCCGGCGGGCCATTGGTGCTGAAGGCGGGAAAGCGCGCCGTACGTGAGCCGAATATCGGCGAACTTTTGATCGAGGTGAAAGCCGCGGGCGTGAACCGGCCCGACGTCTTGCAACGACAGGGCCACTATCCGCCGCCCGCCGGTGCCTCCGATATTCCCGGACTGGAGATCGCGGGCGACATCGTCGCCGTCGGCGACAACGGTACCCGATTTCGCGTCGGCGAGCGCGTCACCGCCCTCGTTGCTGGTGGCGGGTACGCCCAGTATTGCAACGTGCACGAATCCAATGCCCTGCCGATCCCGGCCGGGTACGGATATATAGAGGCGGCGGCCATTCCGGAAACCTATTTCACCGTCTGGCACAACGTGTTCGAACGAGGCGGTTTGAAGGAGGGAGACACTTTTCTTGTACATGGCGGCTCCTCCGGCATTGGCACGACCGCCATCCAACTCGCCCACGCCTTTGGCGCGTCGGTGATCACCACGGTCGGCTCGGAGGAAAAACGCGAAGCCTGCCTCAAGCTTGGCGCGAACAATGCCATTAATTACCGCGATGAGGATTTCGTCGCTGCGGTGAAAGAGGCGACCGCCGGCAAGGGCGCAAATCTCATCCTGGACATGGTGGGCGGCGATTATGTCGAGCGGAATTATGAAGCCGCCGCACTCGATGGGCGTATCGTCCAGATTGCATTTCTCCACGGGGCAAAGGTGACAAGCGACATTTCCAAACTGATGGTTAAACGGCTCACGCACACAGGATCAACCCTCCGCAACAGGCCGGTCGAGTTCAAGGCGGGTATCGCGCGAGCATTGGAGCTCAAAGTCTGGCCGCTACTTGCCGGGCGTCGTGTCGCGCCGGTCATCGATATGGTCTACCCATTGCACGAGGCATGGCGGGCCCATGAGCGAATGGAAGACGGGCATCATATCGGCAAGATCGTGCTCGATGTGGGCTGAAACAACAAAGGCCGCAGGTGCTCATCTGCGGCCCCTTCGTTTTTCGCGACACGAAAATCTCAGTTTGTCGCCTGGACCTTGCCGATCCCGAAGAACATTGTTTCGCCGGATGAATCGTCGACGCCGTCATTGTCGGTGACGGCATAGCCGTTGCCGTCGGCATCGATGGTGAAACCTTCCAGCTTCTCGACGACATAGCCGTTCGAAGCCTTCAGATCGCCCAAAAAGTCATGCGCAAGCACCTTGGTTACGACCGGAAGCTTCTCGCCGATCTTGGCCGGCTTCAAGCCGTCAAGCGCAACGCGGTAGAGCCGCTTGATCGCTGCCTTCTGACCAATCTGATTGTCGCGTTCAACGATGTAGAGCTGCCCATCGTGAGCGGTTATCTCTGAGAGGCCAACCCAGCCATTTTCGGTCTTGTCGAGCGGATAGGCAACGGCACCCCAGCTTTTGTCCTTGACGTTATAGGCAAGCAGCTTGACGAAGCCTTTCTCGTCATCTTTCCACTCGCGCTGGATGGCCATCCACAGGATCGCGTCATCGCCTTCTCCAATGCGGGTAACGCCTTCGAGACCATAGCGTGTCTGGCTGGAGAGGAGCTCTTCCGGCAAGGCGAACTCCTTCTTGATCTCGCCCTTGTCGTTCACGTTGAGGATCGCATGCGGTACGAGCTTGGCCTGGTCACCCTCGTTGGCAAGCCAGAAACCGCCCTGCCCGTCCGTGGTGATGCCCTCGATATCGAGCTTCTGGGCTGCTTGTCCGCCGCGCTTGACAACGAGCGCGTCCGTGATCTTCGCCGGCGTCTGCTTGGCATCGACGGTAAAGATCGTCGGCGATGAGTAGTAGAACGAGTCGGACACGGCATAGAGTCTGCCCGGCTCCTTCAAATCGCCGACGAGACCGGAAAGGGCGCCCCAGCCGAGTGGTGTGCCGTCGTCCTTGGTCGTCGAGACGATCTGCGGATAGTTAGGCTGCTGATCCTTGAGTTCGTAGATCATGACGTGCGAACGGGCACCACCATCCTTGACGAGATCGGACTCGTTGGCTGTCACGAGAAGATTGCGCGAGGGAATGGCAAGGACGCCTTCCGGTCCAATGCCCGAAGGGAGCAGTTGAACGAATTGGGGGTCCGTACCCGTATCTTTATAGACACCGACGAGGGAAGCGCGCTCGCTCGCGACGAAAAGGTAATTGGTTTCGCCGAATTTGCCGACCTCAGCGCCTTCGAGCTCGACCCCCTTCTTGTTGCGCTTGTCCGGGTAGTGGCCGGCTTCCGCCATCTTCCACTCGAGCGACGGCCCAGACTCATAGAGGAGCTTGCCGTCCTTGGAAAAGACGGTGAAGCTGCGGGAGCCACCCTTGTAGTCACCTTCATTGGTGATGACGAAACGATCATTGTCGAGCCACTTGATCGTGTCGGGCTCGCGCAGCACGCCTTTCATGCTGCCGTCGAACTTGAGCGCACCGTCATTCTTGACGTCGATCTTGTCTAGATCGACCGCACCTGCCGGGAAATGATGGACGATCTTGCCGGTCGCGGCATCGACGATGGCGATATGGTTGTTTTCCTGCAGCGTAACAGCGATCTGATTATCCTTGTTGATCGAAACGAACTCCGGTTCTGCATCCTCCGGCGCGATCTCCGAAAGCCCCGTCAACTCGACAGTCTTCATAGCTGCGCAATCGGGCGAGCCGTCTTTCAGCGCTAGGACCTTGAGGTTGCCGGATGGAAGCTGCGGTATCGCGCCGTCATTGACCTCTTCGTCGCGCTCGTTCTCGATGACAATGGCCGCAAATGTCTGATCCGGGGAGATCGCGACAGAATCCGGCTGCCCACCAAGGTCGCAGCTTGAGAGCACCTTGCGCGATGCGATGTCGATGATGTCGAGGCGACCCGACGGGTTGACCTTGTCTTTAGAGGTATTGACCGCAGCGAAGACCTTACCATTGAGCGCCGCAACCGAAGTCGGCTCGCCCTCGACCTTGATCAGTCCGCCAGCTTGCGGCTTGGCCGGGTCAGTGATGTCGATGAAGCCGATCGAACCGTAGGGACTATCGGAGTAAATCAACGTCTTGCCGTCGCCGGATACCGTAATGATCTCTGCGGACGTCGGCTTCGATTTGTCTGCGTCGTGCGGCAGGTTATCAGCCACGGGAAAGCTGGCGATTCGATTGAAAAGAGGATCGGCGGCGGCAGGCAGGGCTACGGATGCGAGGAGCGCTCCGCAAAGCCCAAGATACAGCGATTTCCTGTTAGACATATTAGACCTCCGGTTGTGTTTGCGGAGATCGTTGGCGCAGCCGCATTGCAGCACGATGACAGTTTCGTGACAGTTCGATGAAACGGCGAGGCGGGTCATCACACGGCTGAATCGGATTCTTGCTCATCGGTTAAAATGAAGCTATATAACGCCTCGAATTCCCGGAAATTGTGGTTGAACCCACGTCCCGCGCCACCGGAGCGGACGAACGAGAGGATTATATCTATGGCCACCCAGCTTCTTATGCCAAAGGCAACGGCCGTCTGGCTTGTCGACAATACTGCCCTTTCCTTCGAACAGATCGCTGCTTTCTGCAAGTTACATCCGCTCGAAGTGAAAGCGATCGCCGATGGCGAGTCTGCACAAGGCATCAAGGGCCTCGACCCGCTGATCACGGGCCAGCTTTCGCGCGAGGAAATCGCGCGCGGCGAAGCCGACATCAACCACAAGTTGAAGATTTCCGATCCGAAGGTTCGCGTTCCTGAAACCAAGCGCAAGGGCCCGCGCTATACGCCACTGTCCAAGCGTCAGGATCGTCCGAACGCCATTCTTTGGCTGGTCCGCAACCATCCTGAACTGAAGGATGCACAGATTTCGCGGCTGATCGGTACCACGAAATCCACGATCGAGCAGATCCGCAACCGCACGCATTGGAACTCCAACAATCTGCAGCCTATGGATCCGGTAACGCTCGGTCTTTGCTCGCAGATCGATCTCGACATCGAAGTCGAGCGTTCCTCACGCGGTCGCCCGGCACAGCCGATTGAAAGCGGTGATACGCTGCTGCCGGCTTCGGCAACGGAAAACCTCGATGTGCAGCCGCAGGTCCGTGAAGAGGATGAAGAGCTCGATGCCGACAAGGTCTTCGCCAAGCTGTCGTCGCTTAAGGGCCGTAACCAGGACGAAGACGAGCAGTAATTTCTTCCCGACAAAAGGTGAAAGCCCGGCTATGCCGGGCTTTTTTATGAGGCCTTCGCCCGCGTTTCGGGCGTCTCGCTGAGTTCGACCCGGCGATAGAAATCAGCGAGTGTCTTACCGCGCTCCTGGCGGAAAATTCGATCGATCTTCTCGACCTTCGCTATGCGGTCGATACGGAATGTGCGGAAATCATTGCGTAGCTCGCACCAACTGATCAACGTCCACACCTTGCCCCAGAACCAGAGGCCGAGTGGCCTGATGTTCCTGCTGCTCTCCTTGCCCTCAAGATCCGTATAGGTGATCGAAAGCACCCGGCATTGCTCGGAAGCATTCTCTGCAAGATCGATCAGCGCTCGATCATTCTCAGTGATGCTCGTTCCAGAAGCATGGATATGTGTATTGGTGATGCGCGGGCGCTCTTCTTTGGGCAGGACAGCGCCAATCTTGATGATGGCTTCTTCGGCAGCGCGCGCCATCGAGGCGCCGCCCCATGCCGTTATGAGCCGTGCACCAGCGACAAGCGCGACGACCTCGTCGCGTGTGAACATCAGTGGCGGCAGATCGAACCCCTCGCGCAGGATGTATCCCACGCCCGCCTCGCCGTCGATCGGCACGCCGGTCGATTGCAGATCGGCAATGTCGCGGTAGATGGTTCGTTCAGACACCTCGAGCTTGTCGGCAAGCTGGCGTGCCGTAACGAGCCGGCCACCGCGGAGCTTCTGTACGATCTGGAAAAGCCGATCCGCCCTACGCATCGCTCAATCCTTCCCGCCGGCGCTGTTCGAGTACGAACGCCGCACCAAACGATAGTTTCGTGATCGTCGGCGTCCTGACGTTTACAACGCGCCAAAATGGTGTGATTGCCTCCGCATCGCCTGTCCGTTGGTACGCCTCGTAGGCAGCCTCTGCGACGGTCCGCAGATGGAAGCCAGTAGTAATCGGGCAGGTTACCTGCGCACTGTGCTCCTTTGCCATCGCCCGCCGCATCGTCCTCACATCCATCTCCGCCCCTTTGGGGAGCGCACGAATGAAATCATCGATTTGGCGCGCGGTCGGGACGAGCATGATTTCCCCCGCCTTCATACCCGCGATACTGATCGGCGCGGGTTTAACCTCGTGCTGATCGTCGGTGTTCAGCTTCTCAGTCCACGTCTTCATGTTACGCGTCCTCGCTCGGCCCGTTTCAAGCCGTCTGGTATTCCCGCGCAATGAACGCGCGCATCTCGGCCACCTGACCGCCCTGCTCCGGCAGCAAGGCCTCTAGGAAACTCGTCGCAAATGTGCCCGGCGCGGCTCCGGATGCGCTGACAATGTGAGCATCGCGCACCGCGTGCGGCACATCCTGATAAAGCTCTGCCCCTGGATACTCTCCGATCTTCGACTGTATCCACCCGGCACCATTGCTCGTGTGGCGGCGGCCTTCGAACAGGCCGGCGCGCGCCAGCGCGAGTGTTCCGCCGCATATGCCTCCGACGATCGCTCCGCGTGCCAGAGTGGCATTCAGCAGCGGCGAAATGTCAGGAGCGTTTTCTTCGGTCCAGCTATCCGCGCCGATCACAGCGAGACCGTTGAGGTCGGCATTCTCTTCCGGCGTGACGCCGCGATCAGGAGTAAGCTTTAGCCCGCCAATCGAACGGAGCGGGCCCGTCGATGGTGACAAAGCAACGACGCGCCCACCAAACCATTCGGTGGCAGAGCCTGAAAGCAAACCAAATTCCCAATCGGCGAACTTATCGACGAATACCAGTCCGATCAGCTTTTTCGGTTCCATGCCGCTACTCCCATTGCGATTATAAAGCTCAGTACTCTAGCCCGAAACGACGGGATTTGCTCGCCTTTTTGGCCTGGAACGACCTTGTCCAATCGACGTGCCGTAACGGTAGCTCCACACCGGCACTTTCGGTGCCGACGTCCGCATCCTTCATTGATCCTCGACGTGCGAGCCGTTCAGCATAGGCATCCGGCCAGCCAATATCCTTGAGCACATGCTCGGGGAGCGAGTTGAGGTGCCGCTCGGTGCGCAGTTCCTCGCGATAGGCTGCGAAGTCAGTCAACAGACGCCTTACTGTCTGAACAATGCCAAAATCTACGTAAGTCATAACCCTGTCTCCTTCTCATCACGGAGACACTATCGCACACCCCTACTGACAACCTTCTGTCAGGAGGATGTCATGAGGGTTCAATCAATTTTTGCGCCGATTCCCCGAGCGTCGAGAACTTCCTTGATCTCATCGAGGATCGCCGGATCATCGATTGTCGCCGGCATATTCCAGGGTTCCCGATCGGCGATTTTCTGCATCGTGCCACGTAATATCTTGCCGGATCGTGTCTTCGGCAGTCGCTTCGCCGTAAGTACCAGCTTGAATGCCGCCACAGGTCCGATCCTTTCGCGGATGAGTACGACGCAGTCCTGCTCGATCTCCGCTTCCGCGCGCGTGACGCCGGATTTGAGCACGATGAAGCCGCAAGGAACCTGCCCCTTCAGATGGTCGGCAATGCCGATGACCGCACATTCGGCGACGTCGGGATGGCTGGCAAGCACTTCTTCCATGGCGCCGGTCGAAAGCCGGTGTCCGGCGACGTTGATGATGTCGTCGGTTCGGCTCATGATGTAGATGTAGCCATCCTCGTCGACGATCCCCGCATCGGCTGTTTTGTAGTAACCCGGAAACTCGCTGATGTAGGCGTCGCAAAAGCGCTTGTCGGCATTCCACAGGGTGGGCAGGCATGAGGGCGGCAAGGGCAGCTTGACGACGATATTGCCGAGTTCGCCGCGCTTCACCGGGTGACCGGCATCGTCGAGGACTTGAACGTCATACCCCGGCATCGGCACGGTGGGCGAGCCGTATTTGACCGGTAGCATGCCGAGACCCGCAGGATTGGCCGCCATGGGCCAACCGCTTTCCGTCTGCCACCAATGGTCGATGACGGGTACGCCAAGTCTCTCCTCCGCCCATTTGATGGTGTCGGTATCCGCGCGTTCGCCGGCCAGGAACAGGTACTTCAGAGAGGAAAGGTCGTACTTCCCAATGAACTCGCCTTTCGGGTCCTCTTTCTTGATGGCACGGAACGCGGTCGGCGCCGTGAACAGCACTTTGACCTTGTGTTCGGAAATTACCCGCCAGAAAGCACCGGCATCCGGCGTGCCGACCGGCTTGCCTTCATAGAGAATGCTGGTGGCGCCGATGAACAGCGGCGCATAGGCGATATAGGAATGACCGACGGCCCAGCCGATATCGGAGGCAGCCCAGAAGACGTCGCCGGGCCTCGTATCGTAAATCGCACCCATCGACCAGGCCAGCGCCACCAGATGCCCGCCATTGTCGCGCACGACGCCTTTGGGCTGGCCGGTCGTGCCGGATGTATAGAGAATATAGAGCGGGTCGGTTGCCTTGACGACCGCGCAAGGAACC
>NZ_JBBNAM010000383.1:0-4021 GCF_037994425.1 Phyllobacterium sp. | reverse complement strand
ATGTGCAGCGTGGCACGACGGGCAGCTGTACGTCGGTCGGCAACTGGCCTGCCATCCGGTATTCGCTCATACGTGATTCCTGACATGATACTCACCCCTAAAACCTACTCACTGATTTTTCATCAGTTGTTTGTAACTCTAAGTTGTACGACATGACTTGCTGCGGTGGCCGGTCGACCTTTGAGCATTTTTCAGCCGGCCACGGCTTACTCCACTTGATGTCCGCTTCTCCGCCTGCCTGAGTGTCTCAGGGAGCGAATTGTCTAACGGAAGCCCATAGTTGTCGATTTTCCGGGAAAGCGCTTCACCCTGCGGGGTGAATCAAAAAAAACAGCAATTTTTTTTGGAGGCACAATTTTAAAGTCCTTCCAGGCCTGCAACCATTCTGATCAGTTCAACCTGATTGGCGGCATTGGTTTTGGCATAAAGGCTTTTGATCTGCGATCGTATCGTCTCACGTGAGAGCCCGGCTTCGGCAGCAATTTCGTCTGTGGTCCGCCCGCCGATCAATCCATTGAGCGCCCTCATTTCCGCCGCGGTGAGCCCATACGTGTCGCGGAATTCTGCGAGGTCGAATGTGCGTTGCACGGAGCGCTGGGGCTCCAGGATCACGACGACCGTCGGCCCCTCGAAGAAAAAGGAGAACCGGTCCTTCTGAACGTGGATCAAGGTCACCTTGACGTCATTAACCTGGAAGCTTGCATATTTGGGCTCATGCAATGCCCGATCGAGCATTTTCTGCAACATGCTTTCAGCCTCGTGCGATGCAATGTGCAGTTTTCCAAAGGCGGAGGTGCGCACACACGTTCCCTGTTCGATGATTTTTTGCGCGGTTTCCGAGGCGGACTTTATATGCGAATTGTCTCCAACGATAATCAGGCCGACGTCGATCGCGTCAAAGGCAAGGCCGCGGGCTTCCTTGCTGAATCTGTTGAACGAGCGGTTCTGATAGTATTTGAAGACTCTGTTGAGATGCGGCGCAAGGCGGGTCAGGAGCTCGGCGGCTTCGGCGGTGCGTTCCGTCTCTCTTTCGCTCGTCAGTATGCTGAGCAGGAATGACCTGCCCTCATTGCGCACGATCGTAACGCCGACGGCCGATTCCGACCCCGCCGGCACCAGGAAGTCCGAATAGAACTCGGTCTTTACCAGCCGGTCATAGGGAAGCATTTGTTCCGCCGTCACGCCGATGCCGATTTTGCGGTTCGCTGCCTTCGGCATCCACGGATTGATGCGGCAGAAGTAGGTGTCGTATTGATGGATTTGCTTGGACGTCATGCCGGACGTCAGCGACAGGGCGCCGGTGGCCTTGTACTGATCATGATAAAAGAGGGTCGATTTCCCGTCTGGAAGGGTCGCTGCAAGCCGATCGAGAAAATGCTGCCAACTGGTTTCACCCAGAAGGGAAGCATAAACGAGGTCGATGAACTCGTCGTCGATAAGCTTCAAGTCGTGCTTCATCCCACATTGCCGCTAAACTGTCTTATCGCCGACGAGTATAGCGTTGCGAGAGAATTTATCTACAGCAACACTAGACAATCGGAGCGATCCGCCGGATTGGCTGGCACGGTCGAAAATCACACATGAGGCTGGTGCGGGGCGGTCAGATTAGTTAAATATATAACCCCAACTGATTACTGATTAGCCCATTATTTGGTTCGACTATCAGTATATTTTCTCATAACATTGATAGATCAAACGAACTACGATGTATTCTTCGGTAATGGTCAGTCGATAGCCAATATTCATCTGTGGCCGCAAATATTCCACAGAATATTTTGCAACGCAAGGCAGCTGCGGCCGCGCCAATGACTTCAAGCAGCATTACAAGAGCATTTTCATTCGAATCGCATAGAGCGTCCCAGTCGCTTTTTTGCTCCACTTGCCAGTCGAGGGGAAGTCAACATGGCATTTACGGATAATTGCGACATCTTCGCCGCGCTTCACGAAGATGCGTTCAATGCAGTGGTAACGCATGTGCGCCGGCAGCGGCCATCATTGTTCAACTATGCTTCGCCTGGCGTCATCGCCAATCCCGGGCTGCTGTGCCGGCAGATCGATGCCCATCCTGTGGTCGCCCAGCGAAACAATCCGCTAATGACCCGCATCGATCCGCTGCAGATTCCCGGAACAAACTTCGCCATGGAATTGGCCGTGCAGGTCGCTGAGGCCAAGATCGACTTTCATCCGGGCAACCTGATCATCCTGCCCCCGGAGCTCGGCAAGCTGGCGCCGCAACGCTTCGCGATGGCGCTCGGCGTGTGCCTCGGCCTTGGCTGTCCACGCGATTTCCCCGTCGATCGCCTCATCGAGCCTCCCAAGGACAAACCTGACCGGGATGACAAGGACCGCGAGCCGGTGCCGCCGAGACCCCTGCCCGTGCGTAGCCTGATGTGCTTCTGCCTTGACGTTTTCGCCGTCGGCGGGGTGCGGATTCGGTTCTACAATGGCAAACCCTACCTCGAGCCGTTTGTCGAGCGCATCGAAATCGTCGATATCCGTCCCGACGAACTAGAGGCGATGCTGGAATGCTATCTTGAAATGATGCTCAAGCTTGGCCTCATCCCGAAGCTCAGGATCCTGCTAGAGCGGGCGCCACTGGAAATCATCAAGAATGTGGTGAGTGTCGTCGTCAAACCAGTCCCGATTTCGCCAGCGGTTCCGAACAATCCTGCGATCGAGGATGACCAGTTGAAGGCATTCATCAATCTGGAGGTGATCTGAAATGGCCAACCTCACCATTGCAGCATCCGAAGCAAGCTTCGTTCGCCTGTTCAACGCGATCCGCGATAATTTCGCTTTCGCCGACGCGGACAGCGCCGATTTCGGACCGTTTACCGCGAGCTATGACATCGCCTTCCACCTTGAAAACGGCGCCGTCGACCTGCGCGGCGACAATACGGTCAAGGTCGACGAACTCGACATCAAATGGGACAAGCTTGACCTTTCGCTCGGCATCGACATACCAGGCATTTGCATTGGTGGCTGGTGCATCATTCCAACGCCGTTCGGCTGTGCTTTGCGCCTGCCAAAAATCTGCATCTTCGACGACGATCCGGATATCGCCATCACCCTGCCGCTCGGCGGCATCGTTTCGGAGGTTTCGTTGACCGGTCGTCTCATCATGCGCCATTTCGACAACCCGGCGCGGCCGCCCGGAATGAACGCCTGGGATGCCCAGGACGCCGTCCCTTCGCTGGCAAGCGAGTGGCGATTGTTCTTCGACGATCCGATCGTGGATATCGATCCTATCGATGTTGCCGATACGGTCGGCGATCTTCTGGAGGCAGCGCTCGATGCGGCCGTCGACAATCTCCTTTTCTTCCTGCCTGGCTGGGCAAGGGATATTATCAAGGGGATACTCGGGCCGGTGATCGATCTCGTAAGGGGGATCCTCGACATTCCTGATGATATCCAGGAATGGGTATCGGATCTCCTCAATGTCAGCTTCGGACTGATCGACATCATCGCCCAGTTCATCATCGACTATTTCGGCGACAAGACCCCGCTGACGGCGATCGAAGACCCCTACCCGCTGCTGCCTGCAACCACGAACCCCAATAACTTCGGTCCTTCCATGCTCATACCCGTCAAGATTCCGATCCGGAAGCTCAACGTTTTCAACAATGACGTCGAGATGGTTCTTCAGGCAGATATAGGATGAAACGATGTTAGCGAACCTCAACCGGCAATTGTTCGAAGCCACCGTTTTTGACAGCGGTGCACTTGGACTTACCACAAGCATTGTCCACCAGTTCACGGCTGCCGGTATCTATTCGGCGATCGTCAGGAAAGACGCAAAGCATATGGGAAATGTCAGTTTCGAGGTCCGCGACGACGCGACAGCGATGCAGCTTGACATTGATCTGGCAAAGACGATGCAGGGGTCGAAAGACAGCTGCTGCGGATCGCAAACGGCAATGCCGGTCTCGTCCAAAGGCTACGTCGTCTTCCATACGACGTCCGGCAGCGGCTGGTCTGTCCATGTCGGCGAAGGCAAGCATGCAAGCTTTGACAGCACGCG
>NZ_JBBNAM010000382.1:0-5427 GCF_037994425.1 Phyllobacterium sp. | reverse complement strand
ACGACCGTCGCTCATGTAGCGGTCATCTATGCGACAATTCCCTTCGTCGCCGCTGTCGTCGCCTGGCTGGCAATGGGCGAACGCTCAACCTTGCGCGCGATCATGGCAAGCATCGCTGCCATGATTGGCGTCATCATCATGGTTGGACTCGGCACCGAGGGCAGCCTGTTCGGCGACCTTCTCGCGTTCGGCATGACGCTGTGCATGGCGGTGCTGATGGTCATCGTGCGCCGGTCGCCCGAAATCTCGGTCATGCCTGCCGCTTGCCTTTCGGCGCTCATCAGTTCGCTGATTTGCTGGCCGTTAGGCAATCCGCTTTCGGTTTCGGCACACGAGCTTTTCCTGATCGCGCTCTTTGGGGTTATGGTTTCCGCTGTCGGACTTGCCTGCTTCACGCTTGGCGCCAAGTGGCTTCCGCCGATCGAGACCGCACTTATCGGTTCGCTTGATGCGCCCCTCGCACCGTTCTGGATCTGGCTGGTGTTCAACGAGGCCCCAAGCACAAGTACCCTTCTCGGCGGCTCCATCGTTTTCGCGGCCGTGATTGCCAATGTCCTCGCCGGAACAAAAAGAAACACAACGCCCGCGTCACTCGGTGAAGCCGGCAAAAACCCCGGCTGATCTAGCCGCAGCTACACCGCTACCGCAGCCGCCTTCGCCACTCGCTGCATGAATCGCGGCGGTTGGCCGAACGCGCGCAGGAAGGCGCGGCGCATACGTTCACGGTCGCCGAATCCAACGTCCTGCGCAATGGTGTCGATGGGAATGCGGCCGTGCTCGAGCATAAGCCGCGCCGCCTCCACGCGAAGGTTCTCGATCGCCTTGGCAGGAGATTGACCCGTCTCGGCCTGGAATATCCGGCTAAACTGCCTTGGACTGAGATGCGCGATTTCGGCGAGATGTTCGACCGAAAGATCCTTTGCAAGATTGGCTTTGGCATAAGCAAGGCAGGTCTGGATGCGATCCGATTTCGGGTCGAGATCAAGAAGCGCCGAATATTGCGACTGTCCTCCAGCTCGGCGGTGATTGACGACGAGCTTCTTTGCTACGGACTTGGCGATCTCACTGCCCAAATCTTTTTCGACCAGCGCCAGCGCGAGATCGATGCAGGACGTCATTCCGGCCGAGGTCCATATAGAGCCGTCGATGATGAAAATGCGGTCTTCCTCAACTTTGACCTTTGGAAAAGCCCGCTGGAACGCGCGCGCGTGGTACCAGTGCGTCGTCGCCCGCCGCCCGTCGAGCAGACCGGCTTCCGCCAGGATAAAGGAACCAGTGCACGTCGAGCCAATGCGACGCGACCGAAGCGCAGCCGCTTGCAGAAACATGATGACACCAGGTGGGACAGGTTCGACGTAATTGTTACCGACGACGAGGACCGTATCGAAGGGTTCGGCGCTGAATGCAACCGTTTCGACAGAAAACCCGGCCGAAGAAGCAATACCGCCGCCTGACTCTGACAGAAGGCTGACCCGGTAGGCGGGCTCTTCCACTGCAAGGTTGGCGAATTCGAACACTGTCGTTGCTGCAAGGTTCAGGACCTGGAAGCCGGGGAAGAGTACGATGCCTATATGCCGCTTCGTCAATTCAGAATGTCTCAAAAAGTGGTTTATATGACATTTGCGCCATGCCTATTAAGCTTTATGGTGACCGCAGTCAACCCCTTCCACAGGTACGGTAAAGGAACAACAGCATGAGCACTCAATCGAACAAGGGTACAGCACTCGTCACCGGCGCCTCTTCCGGTATCGGCGCGGTCTATGCGGACCGACTGGCGCGCCGCGGCTACGATCTCATTCTCGTCGCCCGCAATCGCGACAGGCTTGCAAGCCTTGCCTCGCGTCTCACTACCGAAACGGGGCGAAGCGTCGAGGTGATTGCCGCCGACCTTGGCGACGACAGGGGGATCGCGAATGTCGAGAGAATTCTTGACAACGATGCGAGCATAACCATGCTTGTGAACAATGCCGGCGTTGGCGCCACGGCGCCGCTGCTCGAATCCGATCCGGCAAAAATGGAGGCGATGATCAAGCTCAACGTGGTTGCATTGACGCGGCTCACGCAGGCGGTAGCCCCGAAATTCGTCGCTCGCGGCGGCGGGACGATCATCAACATCGCTTCGATCGTTGCCATTGCGCCGGAAGCGCTCAATGGCGTCTATGGTGCCACCAAGGCCTATGTCCTTGCCTTCAGCCAGTCCCTGCATCATGAACTCAGCGACAAGGGCATCCGCGTCCAGGCGGTGCTGCCAGGCGCGACGAGCACGGAATTCTGGGCGATTGCAGGACGGCCGGTCGAAAACCTCCCGAGCGCTATCGTCATGTCGGCAACAGACATGGTCGACGCGTCGTTGGTAGGCCTCGATCAGGGCGAGCTTGTTACAATTCCCGCGCTACCCGACATTGCCGATTGGAATGCTTTCGAGGGCGCCAGGCAGGCGCTACGCCCGAATCTCTCGCACAGCAGGCCAGCGGCGCGCCTACTCGCAAACGCATAGACCAACATTCTGCTTGTAGTTCCGTAGATCCTATGAGCCGGTGGCACTGTGTCACCGGCTCATACGCATTGAAGTGGCCGCCAAGATCAACTACGCAGACGCGAGCGAGAATTCGCGTTCCTTGTGCCAACGCATTGACACAATAGGCGTATAACCGCATCGCATCACTCCTTCCTCCCGACGCCCGGGAGGTCGACGCCAATACGGTCCGCTCATGGGTTTACGTCCACTTTATCGCAAACTGGCACTGCGCCGATTGGGCGTCTTTTCAATATTTCTCGCACCGAGCCGGCTGCGCGCCTTTGCTCGTAGCACTGAACTTGGCCTTGTTCTTGCGGCGGCCGTCGTTGGTCTCGTTTCCGGGTGCACCGTGACGGCGATGAGCATGATCGCCCAAGGTATGCACCGGTTGATTTTCGGACTGGATGTTGGCGAGCGGCTTTCGACCATCGTGACGACTAATACTATCGCGCTTTTTATCGCGCCGATTCTCGGGGGCGCCATTATGGGTCTCGTATTCCTTGTTCTCACCCGTTATCGCAAACGGCCGATGGTCGACCCCATCGAGGCGAATGCGCTGCATGGCGGCCGGCTTTCGCTCAACGACAGCCTCATCGTGGCAGCACAGAATCTGATCTCCAACGGTTTCGGCGCGTCAGTAGGCCTCGAGGCCGGCTATACACAGCTCGCCTCCGGGCTTGCTTCGAAGATCGGTCTTTCGCTCAAACTGCGCCGCTCGGATTTGCGCATACTCGTCGGCTGCGGCGCGGCGGGGGCGATCGCGGCCGCGTTCAATGCGCCGCTCACCGGTTCGTTCTATGCCTTCGAGCTGATCATCGGATCCTATACCATCCTCAGTCTGACGCCCGTCATCGTTTCCGCGCTCGTTTCGAACGTCGTCGCCCGTGTCCTTTCCGGAGACAATTTCGTCATCGACATCGGCCATTTCGGCTCGGTCGTTCCGGCGGACTACGTTCCCGCACTGATGCTTGGCATCTTCTGTGCGCTCGCCGGCATTCTTCTGATGAAAGGCGTCGCCTTCGTCGAGGAAATGGCGCGCAAGAGCTTCATTCCACCCGCCCTGAGGCCGATCCTCGGCGGCGCGGTCGTGGGTCTTCTTGCGCTTATTACGCCGCAGGTGCTCTCTGGCGGACATGGCGCGTTGCACCTCAATCTCGACACGACGACGACGATCCGCACGCTGCTTGGCCTCCTTCTTCTCAAATCGCTGGCTTCCGCGATTTCCATCGGATCCGGATTCAGGGGCGGGCTATTTTTCGGCTCGCTGTTCATGGGTTCGCTACTCGGCAAACTTTTCGCCTACTCCGCGCCCTATATCTTTGCGCATGCGACCTTGACGCCGGTCATCTACGCGGTTGTCGGCATGAGCGCACTCGCGGTCTCGGTGATCGGCGGCCCGCTGACAATGACTTTTCTTGCGCTCGAAATCAGCGGAGACTTTCCAATCACTGTGCTCGTACTCGCGGCAGTGACCGCGGCCTCGCTGACGGTCCGCCATACATTCGGTTACTCCTTTGCCACCTGGCGGTTCCATCTGCGCGGTGAAAGCATTCGCAGCGCCCATGACGTGGGTTGGATCCGCAACCTCACCGTTAACAAGCTCATGCGATCCGATGTACGAACGGCTCCGATCCAGCAAACGATTGGCGAGTTCTGCCGGGAATTTCCCCTTGGTTCGACGCAGCGCGTCATCATCGTCGATGATGTCAACAAATATGAGGGCATGGTGCTTGTGCCGGAAGCCCATGCGGGTTTGACCGAGGGAACCGATGAAGAACAACCGATCGCCGGCCTTGTCAAATACCGTAACGAATATCTGCAGCCGCAGATGAACGCGAAGCAAGCGGCGGCGATTTTCGACAAGACCGAAAGCGAAGCGCTTGCCGTCGTGAGCGACCTCATTGAGCGCCGCGTCGTCGGCCTCTTGACCGAGAGTCATTTGCTGCGCCGCTACAGCGAAGAACTCGACCGGCAGCGGCGCGACGTATCGGGTGAAATTTAGAGCATGGCGAGCCGCTGCTTGCGCTGCGGCGGCGGAAACGCGTTCTCCAGAATTGCCAGATGCTCGGGAGCCAGTTCGAGGTCGAGCGCCTTGCGATTATCCCTGATGTGTTGGGGCGTGCTCGATTTCGGAATGGCAATCAGCCCTTCCCGATTGATCACAAAGGCAAGCGCCACCACCGCCGGCGTCGCCGCGTATTCCTTCGCGACGGCGGTAAGAGCGGGATGGTCAAGCATACGGCCCTGTTCAATCGGGGAATAGGCCATGATCGGGATGGTGCGCGCCTGGCAATATGGCAAGAGGTCGAACTCAATGCCCCGCCGCGTCAGATTGTAGAGTACCTGATTGGTTGCGACCGCCTCGCCGCCCGCAACGTCAAGAAGTTCCTCCATGTCGTCCGTGTCGAAGTTGCTGACGCCCCCATAGCGTATCTTGCCCGCCTCGATCAGTTCCTCGAACGCGGCCACTGTTTCCCGCAGGGGATAGCCGCCGCGCCAATGCAATAGATAGAGATCAATGGTATCGCACCCCAGGCGCTTGAGGCTGCGTTCGCAAGCCGCGAGCGTCCCCTTGCGCGACGCATTCGACGGAAGAACCTTGCTCACGATGAATACCTCGCTGCGCCGCCCGGCGATCGCCTCACCGACAACCTCCTCTGCACCGCCGTCGCCATACATTTCCGCGGTATCGATCAGTGTCATGCCAAGATCAATGCCAAGGCGCAGCGCATCTGCCTCGCGTGCCTGACGCCTGTCTTCGCCCATGAACCACGCGCCCTGACCTAGCATTACAGTTGCATTTTAGTTTTTAGATGAGCTCGTCGAGCGGCCGCCTGATGGGCGCGTCTCCAGCATGACCATGCGATGACGTAGGCGGGGTTTATGCGACGCTGGGCGAGTCTGATGGC
>NZ_JBBNAM010000381.1:0-6326 GCF_037994425.1 Phyllobacterium sp. | reverse complement strand
ACCGATACCAGCAAAATGAGCATGAGGCCGAGCCAGAAATTGGGGATCGAAAGGCCCGACAACGCCACAACGTTGATTGCATAGTCGGTAGCCGTGCCTTTGCGTATCGCAGACATGATGCCGGCGGGCACGCCGATCAAAAACGCAATGACCATGGCAAACGCTGCCAGCTGGATGGTCACCGGCAGTTTTTGTGCGATCAGTCCAAGTACGGGCTGCTCCGTACGTAGCGAGATGCCAAGATCGCCTCGCACAATCTGACCGAGCCACGCCACATACTGAACCGGGATCGGATCATTCAGATGATACTTTTCCTGGAGATAGGCGATCGTTTGCGGATCACGGTCCTCGCCGGCCATGGTGAGGATGGGATCGCCCGGGAGAAGTTTCTGCATGCCGAACACCAGCATGGAGACGAGTAGCAGCGTAGGCAGGACGACGATACATCGTCTAAAAACAATCTCGATCATGGCAATGCACTTTGAAGCTTGAAGCGGTAGATGGATGAGGCGACCGCTAACCTGGTCGCCCCACGCTGAAGAAGATCAACCCTCGGATGAAACGCCTTTGAGACGGATCATGCCATCGGGATAAGCGGTGAAGCCCTTCACATTGGCGCGCGCAGCAAACGGCCATGGCTGGTAATAAAGATAGACGATCGGCAAGTCGTCCTGGGTAATTTCCTGGACCTGATCGTAGAGCGCCTTACGCTGTGCGATATCTGTCAGACTGCGGGCTTCCTCGAGCAATGCGTCGACTTTTTTGTCGCAATAGTGGGCGTCGTTCAGGTTGCCCTTGCAACTGACAAAGCCGTGGATGTTTCCGTCAGGGTCTGCACGACCCGACCAGCCGCTTTGACCAGCTTCAAAGTTCCCGTCCTTGAGTGCCGATTGAAGTGCGGCGAATTCCGTTGGACGCAGCGAGATATCGAACCCTGCTTCTGCTGACATTGCCTGGATCAACTCAAATACCTGTTGTGAGGCGGTGTTGTTTCCAAAAGCAATCTCCAGCTTGACGCGCTCATGGCCGGCTTCGGCCAGAAGCGCCTTGGCCTTGGCGACGTCGCGCTGGCGGCCTTCGAACTTCTTGTCGTAGGCGAAGCTGGTCGGCGGGAACGGCTGGTAGGCGGGTTGGAAAATGCCCTGTCCGACAACCTCGTTAATGACGTTGCGGTCGATCGACAGTTCGAAGGCCTGACGGACGCGTTTGTCGTATCCGATCGGGAATGTATCCTTGTCGCCCTTCTTCATGTTGAAGGTCAAAGCCTGGTAGCCGGTTCCAGTAACCGGATAGAATGCCAGGTTGGAGTCTGCCTTGACGGTTTCAACATCCGACGGTGCTATGCGCTCAATGATATCAAGATCACCCGAACGCAGATTTGCCAGGCGCACGGTCGAGTCGGAGATTGGAATGAAGGTAAGCTTGTCATAGTTGAAATTCTTTGCGTCCCAATAGTCGGCAAACTTCTCCAGGACGATGCGGTCGTTCTGGATACGCTCGACAAACTTGTAGGGACCGGAGCAGACGGGATTCTGGGCAAAATCTCCGGTTTCGAAAGCCTTGGGCGACAGGATCATGCCGGCACGATCCGAAAGTTGCGACAAGAGCGAGGCGTCCGGCTTCGTGAGGTGGATCACCAGGGTTGTGGCATCGAGGACTTCAACAGTATCGATCGAAGCGACTTCGCTCTTGCGCAGCGATTCGGGCAGTGTCTTGGCTCTTTCAAGATTGGCCTTCACGGCGGCGGCGTCGATTGTCGTGCCGTCATGGAATTTACCGTTGTCACGTAGCTTGACGGTGAGTGCCTTGCCATCTTCCGACCACGTCCATTCCTTGGCCAACTGAGGCTGGATTTCCAGCTTCTCGTTGATATCAAACAGCTTGTCGCACAGTGACGTGAAGACGATACGCCCGACGAAGGTTCTGGCGCGATGCGGATCGAGGATGTCGGCGTCGTCCTGCAGACCGATACGCAAATCAGCGGCGAAGGTCGGAGAGGCCGAGAGCAAAACGGTCGCGGCCAACATGAGTTTTTTTACGAAGTTCATTTCATTCCCTCTGTGGTAAAGCTCTTCTTTTTTGAATCTTGTTCTTTGGCGGACGTTGCTTTGCCAGCGCGCGGAATGTCCGCCGACTGCATTGCTTCGATCAGCGCCGTGCGCAATGAAATCAAGTGTTCGCGCATTGCTGCTTCCGCTTCGGCCGGGTGAAACCGGCGGATTGCTTCGATCACATCATTATGCTGCTGGATCGACAGTGTGGTGCGCCCTACCGAGCGCGTGCGTTCGCGAAAATGGCGCCACGCGTCGTTCTGCCGAATCTGCTCAATCATGCCTATGAACAAGATGAAAAGCTGGTTGCCTGCAGCTTCGGCGATCTTCCGGTGAAAGGCGCCATCCCACAATTCCCAGGAGTCCGTATCGGTGGATTCCTTTGCCTTCGCCGCCAGCCGTTCGAGTTGCTGGATCAGAGCTGGCGTTGCCTTTGTCGCTGCAAGACGCGCCAATACCGGTTCGATCGTGATACGCACTTCGATGACCTCGAGCGGATTGGTGAATTCGGCAAGATTGTTGACTCTGAGCGTGCTCGAGACCTGCTCGGAGCCGCCAAAGGTTCCCTTGCCCTGCCGGCGCCAGATGAGTCCCTCATCCTCCAGAACTTCCAATGCACGGCGCAAGGCACGCCTGCCGACGCCGATTTCTTCCGCGAGTTCCCGCTCGGGCGGCAGGCGTAATTCGCCGCCTGTTGGAACTGTGCCCAACAAAATACGCAACCGCTCAAGGGCGTGTCCGGAATTTGCGACGGTCTTGGAGCGAGATGACACGGAACCGAAACCCTCACGGTGATCAATATAATGAAAGGTTCACGTGTGCAGTGGGAAGTCCTGGTAAATCCGGACGCTTCCCACTGAAAAGTAAACCCGATTTCTTATAAACGCTTCCTTGCGTGGGCCTTCCCTAGGAAATTTAGGTTAAGTCAACGAACGGCTTCATGGCAACCAATTTCTCTATTGGTTCGCATTTTCTCTAATTGTTTGTGACCAGCATTCGCAATTCAGGACCCGTTACTAGGCTTTGATAGATTGTGGTGTTCTTTGCCAGCTCGTATGTGGGGCCAAGCGGCCGGGCGGCGTCGAGATTCGCGCTCACCTGCGCCGGCTCGTTCCGGCGCCCCGGAGCAACTGGCGAACACCCGGATCGTGAACCGGGCCGAAAGCCATGTGTGGATGGCTCCTGCCGCGCAAGAGCGAATCTGACTTTTCCACCTCCCGATCGGGTGCGGTCATGTGTCCGGCCTGTTGATGCGGCATTGATAACCGCTGGCCCTGATGGAAGTTCGCGGATCGGGTCTCAATCACTACTACGCGGTATTGATAATCCGCATGGCTGTCGGCGAGTTTTCCCGATCCCCGGTTCGACCGGTTGGCATCAAGTCTTATTCACCCTTACGATCTGGTAGCCTGTTACTCTCCTTGTCTCAACTAATCCGCGATCCTCGCTGCTACGCCGCTGTCGCGGGTGCCCTGAAGGTTTCCTGCCGCGTCATGATCGCCCATGCGATCCGAGCCATCTTGTTAGCCATGGCGACCGTAACCAGACGCGGTGGGCGGCGCTCAAGCAGACCGTTGACCCATTGTGCGCCAGGTGCGCTTTTTGCTCGCGCGTAGCGAAGCATGCCAGTCGCGCCAATCACCAGCATGCGCCGGATGTAGCGGTTGCCCTGCTTTGAGATCCGGCCCAGTCGCTCTTTGCCGCCACTCGAGTTCTGCCGAGGGACGAGGCCCAGCCAAGCCGCGAACTCGCGACCAGACCGGAAGAAAGAAGGATCGGGAACCGTCGCCGCAATCGCGGATGCGGTCAGCACGCCTACCCCGGGGATCGTCGCCAGTCGCCGGCTCATTTCGTTCTGCGTGTGCCAGGCCTTGATCTCGGCGTCGAGCTCGGCAATCGCTTTTTCGTTTGTGCGCAATTGCGCGACGAGCGGTCTCAAGGCTGCCCTTGCCAAAGTCGGCAGGCTATCGTCGTCGTCGGCCTCCACTGCGGCGATGATGTCTTCAACCTTTCCGCGTCCCTGCGCGGCGACGAGGCCAAGTTCGGCGGCGTGCCCGCGGACGGCGTTGACCAGCATGTTCTGCTGGCGGATCAGGAGGTCGCGCGATTTGTGAAGCATCAGCGCCGTCTGCTGGACTTCGGTCTTGATCGGCACGAAGCGCATGTTCGGCCGCGTCACGGCCTCGCAGATCGCGGCGGCGTCAGCCGCGTCGTTCTTCTTGCCACGCCGGACATAGGCCTTCACGTAAGAGGGCGGCATGATGCGAACATCGTGTCCGAGAGCCGCAAGCTCCCGCGCCCAAAAATGTGCTGATCCGCAGGCTTCCAATCCGATGAGGCATGGCTCGAGGCCGCCGAAGAACAAAAGAACCTCTTTCCGACGCAGCCGGCGCCGGACTGTAACGTTCCCTTCGGCATCGACACCGTGAACCTGAAAGACGTTCTTGGCCAAATCCAGGCCGATCGTGGTAATCTTCATATGGATGGCTCCTCTCGACTGTGGGTCTGTGGTCACTACACAACCTACCATATGGCACCTTGATGCCGGGGAGCAGGAGCCATCCACTCCATCACTACTGCACGGCACCAATCAATGACCAGTGGGCTAGTTCAAAACGCGCCACGTGGTCATCGGGGCGTTCAGCCTCCCATCTCTCGACCTGTGGAAGTGGAGTGGGTAGAATTGCGCTGGGTAGAAACGAAGGATGAAAGTTCCCGCCGGAAGAGTTAGGAGTTCCGGCCGGCGTCTTCCAAGATCGGAAGGTGGCAGAGGCCAATCACGCTCCCTGACTACCCAGCCTGCGCGCCGCTTCGACAACTAGTTCCACATCCCCCGCCTTAAGAACATCGATGGGCCTGCGCCCTCCTAGTCTGTCATCCGGCTGAGCTAAGAAATTTAGAACGGCCCAAGTATTATTTGCCGGCAAAGCCTCACGAACCGCCTTTAGGCCCGCTACGACCGTGCCGTCCCTATCGAATTGAAGGGTTGGATAGCTTCGGCGATTACTCGGGCCAGGCACGGAGATTAGACTTCCTTCCCGCACCCGTTTGTCGATGGCCTGACGGGAGACACCCTGCATCAGTGTTCTGACCTGGTCCAAATCATAGGCGCCACCAGCCTCGCGTAAATCTTCTTGGGCTATTCGGCCTCCTTCGAGAAGAGCTTGAGACCGCGCATCTGGCTTAAACGCCTCCCTGTTGATAACCGGCGCCCTAACGGTGCGAGTATGACCTGGTCGCAACTCATTGGGCACAATCTCACGGATCGTACCTAACCGCGTCGTGTCACTACGCTTTATCTTTCTCAAGGATTTGCTGCTCGGGGATCGAAACTTTGGCATCGACGGAAGCCTTTAGGAATGAAACAGAGTCGCCTACCGTCATCATAGCTATCATGTCATGAGGCAACTTGGTCTGGACCGGCTTGGTCGGAGATGATCGTACGTTGTGTGCCATATCAATCTCTCACAGGCAATTCTGTCAACTTTGACAATATGGACGAGCTAAAGGCTGCGCCGACTTCGGCCGGATCACTGCAGACAACCAGCAGGTCCCCGTCGGCGATCCCGACGTCGAATTCCATACTCTTCATGACTGATCACCTTTATCGTCAGACCTGACTGGCGCGGCAGCATGACAACGGTCGGTCCACGCGAATTCACGCAGCTGAGTGATGGCAGGTTGAAGCGAAATGCAGCTCAGCCAAAGCTGGCGCTTTGTAGTTTTCCGTTTCCACAATATACGTCATGAACCTTATGATGAGCTTCAAAGCGGATAGTGCCATGCTTACTGCGGCAGAACATTTTGGTTCATGCGAAAGACATTATCGGGATCATACTTCCGCTTGACCTGCTGCAGTCGGGCATAGGTCTCGGCACCGAAAGCATTTTGAACAAGATTATCCCCTTCTCCAAGCCCCGGAAAGTTGAGGTACATGCGCCCCGTCGAATGAGGCTGCATAGCGTGCCACACATCACGGACCCAACTGATATTCGCATCGTCTTCACTTGCGTTGGACCAGATCGCATCGAGGCTGAGCATGAACGGCATTGAGCGATCTCCAAAGGCCGTAGCATCGCCAGTGATACGCTGAACGGCACCTCCAAATTTCCAGATGGAGGCATAGGTCATGTCTGACGGACGCCAAGTCAAGTTCTTGGTAATCTCGCGGATAACCTCATTGTCGAGGTGCTTGAGGTAAGTCGATTTCCAGTAGCAGCGGTCGCGACCCTTGGGAAACAACCCGTCATAAAGCGTCTGAAGCACTTGGTATGG
>NZ_JBBNAM010000380.1:0-29655 GCF_037994425.1 Phyllobacterium sp. | reverse complement strand
CATCTTCAGTGCGCTTGCTGCCAGTATCCCTATTATGTGACAGACAAACAACAGCAATGTGCCTTTCCGCTATTACGCTTGTGGAAAAATGCGCAGCTGTTCATTTTACAGACGCTAGCTTTGCAACGCGTGATTGCAGTCCATGTTCCGTGAGTGGAAGCATGAGCGAACAGTGATAGCGAGGGCTGCGTGCCGAACAGGAACTTGGATTTGTTTGCCGGCGTTGGATCAGATCAGCGTAACGCCGGCCTTGCGCATTTCACCGAGCATGGTCGCGAGCGATCCGCCAAGATTGATGCCGCGACAGGCATCAAGGAGCACGTCGGCGGCAAAGCCATGCTCGACCGCGTCGAGCGCGGAATAGGCGACGCAGTAATCGGTGGCGAGGCCGGCAAAGGTCACGTTGGTAATCTGCCGGTCACGCAAATAGCCGGCGAGGCCCGTCGGAGTTGTGCGATCGTTTTCGTAAAATGCTGAATAGCTGTCGATATGATGGCGAAAACCCTTGCGGATGATGAGCTCGGCCTTGGTCCATTCCAGTTCGGTGTGAAACTCCGCGCCGACGCTTCCCTGGACGCAATGGTCCGGCCAAAGCGTCTGGTCGCCATAGAACATCGGGACTGTCTCGAATGGTGCCTTGCCAGAATGGGTCGAGGCGAAACTCGAATGCCCGGCCGGATGCCAGTCCTGCGTGAGGATGACATGGTCGAAACGCATGATCAGCTTGTTGATGATGGGAATGATCTGGTGGCCTTCCTCAACGGCGAGTGCGCCGCCTGGGCAAAAATCATTCTGAACATCAACGACGATCAACGCGTCCTTGGCCATCGCTACCTCCAATGTGTCGTGAGGCGTTCAAGTATGACCAATCGGCGACCGGCGTCAACGCGCGTAATGCAGATCGCCGTCGATCCAGACCTGATTCACATCGAGCCGATCGTCGAGATGCACGATGTTACCGACATAGCCGGGCAGCAGGCGACCATAGTGGTGGTCAATACGCAGGCTTTCGGCCGGATAAAGCGAAGCCATCCGCAATGCCTCATCCAGCGACAGTCCGAGTTCGCGGTGAACGAAACGCACTGCGGAAATCATGTCGAGGTCGGCCCCCGCAAGCGTTCCGTCGTCAAGCGTCAGGCGTCCGCCAGCGCGGGTGATGCGGCGTCCGTTCAGCGTGAAAGATGTGATGTCCGTGCCGATGGTCGACATGGCATCGGTGACGAGGAATATGCGCGATGGACCCTGCTTGGCGCGCAGCGCGATTGCCATCGATGCCTTGTCAACGTGGAAGCCGTCGGCGATCAAACCGGCAGAAAGTTCTCCGGACTGCAACACCGCGCCGACGACACCGGGGCTGCGATGGCCAAGCTGGCTCATGGCGTTGAACAAATGCGTTGCCATGGTCGCACCGGCATCCTTTGCGGCGAGTGCGACTTCGTAGGACGCGCCACTGTGCCCGAGGCTGACGATGACGCGGGCATCGGTCAAAGCCTTGATTTTGTCGGCTGGAACTGTCTCCGGCGCCACCGTCGTCAAAAGAACGGGCAACTGCTGCGCCGCCTCGATAAGCGCGACGAGATCGGCATCTTCCATCGGCCGGATCAGCTTCGGGTCGTGCGTTCCCTTGTGGGATATTGAAAGGTGCGGTCCCTCGATGTGAAGTCCGATGAAACCCGTCACTTTGTCGAGTGCTGCAGCTTTGCCGGCACTCAGCGCCGCCGCAGTGATTTCGGGCGTGTCGGTAATCAGCGTCGGCAGCAGTGCCGTCGTTCCGAAGGCGAAATGTGCATCGCAAATCCTGCGAATGACATCGACGCTTGGCCCGTCATTGAGGAGCACGCCGCCACCACCATTGACCTGGATATCGATGAATCCCGGCACAAGCTTGCCGCCCTCAAGCTCAACCCGGCGAATACCATCGGGCAAGGCGGAGTTCGAGATGCTTCTGACTACGCCCTTATCGACGACAAGCGCCGCATCGCCGTGCCAATTTGCGCCGTCGAAGATTTCGGCGCCCGTCAGTGCATAGGCGGTGCTCATATCGTTTCCGTCACCTTGCGCAGATGTGGCGGCTCATCCGGATTGAGGCCGCGGCTGCGGGCAAATCCTTCAACGAAGGCGTAGAAGGAGACGAGCAGGGCGAGCGGATCAGTGAGCGGGTGCGATGTGGCGACGAAGGGCAATGCCGTGGCTTTCGACGGCTTTGCGGAAGTCAAGAACACGGCGGCACCCTGCTCGGCAAGGCGATCGGCCGCTTCAACAAGCGAGTCCTCGGCGGCATCGCGCGTCGCCAAAACCAGAACGGGAAACCCCTTGCCGACGATGGCTTTCGGCCCATGCATGACTTCCGCGCCGCTGTAGGATTCGGCGTGGGCGCCACTCGTTTCCTTGAACTTCAACGCGACTTCATTAGATATGGCGAGCGAGGGACCGCGCCCGAGGACGAACAGCGAGCTTTCGTCTTTGAGCGCGCCGGCAAATGGCGACCAATCACACTCGATGGCCTTCGCCAGGGCGGCGGGCAGGGCATCGATCGCCTTCAGTAGTTTCTTGTCCTCGGTCCAGTGACCGATAAGCGCAAGGCCGGCGACTGCCGAACTGACGAAAGATTTGGTCGCCGCAACGCTGCGCTCGGGGCCAGCGAGGATGTCGATGGGAAAATCGCTCGCGTTGGCAAGGTCGGAATTGATGACGTTGGTGATCGCTATCGTCAGTGCGCCGCTTTCACTTGCTGCGCGGGTCATGCTGACAATGTCCGGGCTCTTGCCCGATTGTGAGATCGAGAGCGTTGCCGCTTCGGCGAGTTTGAGCGTTACGCCATAGATCGATGCGACCGACGGCCCGAGGGAAGCAACCGGCACGCCCGCGGTCAATTCGCTCGAATATTTGAGGAACGCGCAGACATGGTCCGAGGAACCGCGGGCAATCGAGGCGAGGAATGTCGGGTTTTTCTCGCGCAGCTTGGCCCCCGCTTCGGAAAGGGTTTCGCGGGAACTTTCCAGGAACCGCGCTGTCACCGCAGGAATGGAAAGAATCTCCTCCCGCATGAGGGTCGTGTTGGTCGTCAAAGCACTGCTCCTGATATTTCCGAAGAGTCGCCGAGCTTTAGCTCAGCCACAAATTCATAGGCGTCCGCACGGTAGATCGATCGGGTGAACTCGATGACCTTGCCCGATTCCAGATAGGATATGCGCTCGATGTTCAGGCTGGCTGAGCCGGCTGGAACCTGGAGCAATGTAGCATCATTTTCCTTCAAGATGGCCGCAGAAATGCGCTGGATAGCGCGGACCGGCCGGTTGCCGCCCTCGGCCAGGACCGCATAGAGGGAGAGCGTGACCAACTCCGGATTGGGAAGCACATTGATCGACAGCGCAGCGCGTTCGATGGCCATGGGGGTGTCGTTGGCGACGCGCAGGCGGCTGATGCGCGCGACCTTTTCTCCTGAAGAGAGTCCAAGCGTGACCATCTCTTCAGGCGAGGGCGCATAAATGCCGCGATCGAGCCACGTCGAGCGGACAACCATGCCGCGGCGCGCCATATCCTCGGTAAAGGAGGTGAGGTGGGAAAGGGATTGTTCGACCCTGGCCGACCGCGGCGCCACGAAGGTGCCCGACCCATGCCGCTGCACAAGCAATCCGCTGTTGACCAGCCCCTGCACTGCCTTGCGCACAGTCACACGCGAAATCTCGGCCATTGCCGCAAGCTCGCGTTCTGGAGGCAGCGCATCTCCGGGCCGCAGCATGCCGTCGCGCACCGCATTTTCTATCAGGCGCTGCAGCTTGACATAGAGAGGGCCACCGCTTGGCTGTTCATTGAGCGAGGGAAGGATATCGATCAGCCCGTCAGCCATGAAGTTGCTCCACACTCGTGCCGGAAAAGTGGTGCGCCGCGAGTTGCACGGCCCCGGTCAGTGGATCGTTGAGCGGTGCCTGGAGCTTGGCTTTATAGCGGGGCGATAGAAGAGGGCCGTAAAGCGGTCCAAGCCCTCCAAGGAGCGAAAGGCGGCTTTGCCCCGAGGGCATTACTGCGTCAAGTCCCTCTTCGATGTGGTGAACCGACTTCTCAATCAGCGCGACGGCCACTGGATCGTCCTGCGAAGCATATTCGAACACCATTGGAGCAAATACACCAAAATCACCCGGATTTGCCGAGTGGGCGAATTGCACTATTCGATGGGGGTTGCCTCCGAACCGTTCCATGGCTGCTTCCGTCAAAGCTGACGAAGGGTGAAACTTGTCATAGGCAAGCAGCGCTTCTTCGAGAAGGTCACGCCCGAGCCGCGCCCCGCCGCCAAGATCGCTAACCTTGAAGCCCCATCCGCCAGCGAAACTTATCTCTTCTCCCGATCGCGTGACATAAACCGAACCGGTTCCGACGATGACCACGGTCCCGTCTTCGTCACCGAGCGCGCCCTGCAGGGCAATCACGCCATCGGAATAGACCAGTGAATTGGTGAAGGGCAGCATGGCTTGAAGCTGCGCGCCATTGCCGCCGACATTTGCGCCGGCGAGGCCCAGGACCGCAGAGACCGATGCCATCACGGAAGTGGAGATTCCCGCAGCCGCAAATGCGGCTTCGGTTGCATCCAGTATATTGAGGCGCGCCGTATTCATGTCGGTCATGATGTTGGCGGAACCGCTTCTGCCCGTGGCAAGTATCCGGCCGCTCGTATCGGCCAGCGCCGCCCTGCAGCTCGTTCCACCACCATCGATTCCCAGGAGATAATTCACGTTTCACGGTCCTCCACGAATAGAATACCAATAAAATACCAATAGCCAAGCGTTAATTCACGCATTTTGAACAATTTCTACATATCATTGAATTAGTTGAGTAAAAACCTAGCAATTGTCGAATGAACAGAATTTTTTTAAGATTTGCTGGACAAGTGGTATTTTTTTGGCATTATTTATCCCAACGAGGAGAGAGTGGTGGCAGTTTCCCGCACAGAGCAGCGCAATGAGAGGGCATCAGGGCTGGAAGAACGTTCGCCGGAGGATGCTCTGCGATTGCTGCACGAGGCGCAGATCGAGGCAGCGGCTTCGGTTTCGCGTGCGACTGACTCTATTGCAAGAGCTGCCCGTCTTGCTGCCGATACGCTGGCTTCCGGCGGGCGCCTCGCTTATGCGGCCGCTGGCAGTTCGGGCCTGATGGCGCTCGCGGATGCCCTTGAGATTCCCGGCACATACGGGATATCCGCCGATCGCATCGTCATTCTTCTTGCGGGAGGCATCGCCAGCCTCAATCGCCTTGCCGGTTCCTACGAGGATGATAAAAGCCAGGCAGCAATCGACGTCGCGGCTGCTGGTCTCGGTCAAGGGGATTGCCTGATAGCGATTTCCGCAAGCGGCACGACGCCCTATGCACTCGCCGCCATTGAAGCAGCGAAGCAACGCGGTATGAAAATCATCTCGATTGCAAACAATCCTGCAGTGCCGATGTTCGACCAGGCCGATGTTACAATTGTCCTTGAGACGCCGCCCGAGATGGTTGCCGGCTCGACGCGTATGGGCGCTGGCACCGCGCAGAAGATCGCGCTCAATCTGCTGTCAACGTTGATGGCCATCCATCTCGGTCATGTCCATGACGGCTATATGGTCAATCTTTCCGCCGACAATATCAAGCTTCGCGAGCGCGCCGCGGGTATCGTCGCTGCGATCGGCGCATGCGAGATGAGTGACGCGGTAAGGTTGCTTGAAGCAAGCGGCGGCTCGGTCAAAGCAGCGATTCTGCTCGCTGCGGGCGCTACGGGACCGCAAAACGCACAGGAAATTCTCGAAAGCAATCAACAGAGGCTTCGCCCGTCGCTTTCGGAACTGAAGGGGAGCTTGGCTCTCGTTAACGGCACTGCTCATATGGGTGCAACAGGAGACTAAAATGGGAAGCACGACATTAAAAACACTGCTTATGGCAACGAGCATCCTGGCAACGGCCGGTTTTGCTCACGCAGCCGACACCACGCTGACGATCGAAAGCTGGCGTACGGACGATCTTGCCATCTGGCAGGAAAAGCTTATTCCGGCGTTCGAAGCCAAGAACCCGGGCATCAAGATCAAGTTTGCGCCGACGCCGCCAACCGAATATGACGCGGCTCTTGGCGCACGCTTCGATGCGGGCAGCGCCGGCGACGTCATCACCTGCCGTCCATTCGACAAGTCGCTCGAGCAGTTCAAGCGTGGCAACCTTACCAGCCTCAACGACCTTTCGGGTATGAAGAATTTCTCGGACGTAGCCAAGGCCGCATGGACCACGGACGACGGCAAGGACACATTCTGCGTACCGATGGCTTCGGTCATCCACGGCTTCATCTACAACAAGGACGCATTCGACAAGCTCGGTATTGCAATCCCGACGACCGAGGCAGAATTCTTCGCCGCGCTCGACAAGATCAAAGCCGACGGCACCTATATTCCGATGGCGATGGGCACGAAGGACCTCTGGGAAGCCGCTACGATGGGTTACCAGAATATCGGGCCGACCTACTGGAAGGGTGAAGAGGGCCGCGCCAAGCTGATCAAGGGCGAGGAAAAGCTAACCGACGCGGATTGGGTCGAACCCTACAAGGTTCTCGCCAAGTGGAAGGATTATCTTGGCGACGGTTTCGAAGCCCAGACCTATCCGGACAGCCAGAATCTCTTCACGCTGGGCCGCGCTGCGATTTATCCGGCGGGCTCATGGGAAATAGGTCTGTTCAATACGCAGGCCCAGTTCAAGATGGGCGCATTCCCGCCACCGGTGAAGAATGCAGGTGACGCCTGCTACATCTCCGACCACAACGACATCGGCGTCGGCCTGAACGCGAAGAGCGCACATCCTGAAGAATCCAAGAAGTTCCTCGAATGGGTCGCTTCGCCGGAATTCGCCGAAATCTATGCCAATGCGCTCCCGGGCTTCTTCAGCCTCAACTCGACACCGGTAAAGATGCAGGACCCGCTGGCGCAGGAATTCGTTTCCTGGCGCGAGAAATGCAAGCCGACGATCCGCTCGACCTACCAGATCCTGTCGCGCGGCACGCCGAACCTCGAGAACGAAACCTGGGTTGAATCCGCAAACGTGATCAACGGCACCGATACGCCGGAAGCTGCTGCCAAGAAGCTGCAGGATGGTCTCGACAGCTGGTACAAGCCAGCCAAGTAAACAAACCAAAGCCGGAGCGTCCGTGAAAGGATGCTCCGGCTATTTCTTTATCGGAACATTGCGCATGTCTTGCGCTATCATCCGCATGAACGGCTGTCGTGCGCCGAAAAGTCATGGCCAAGATCATAAGAGGGGTCTCGGATTTAATGAGCACAGTCGAACAAGCAATGGTTGATCGAGGCGCCGACAGGCGGCCACGGCGCTGGCACATACTGGTGTTCCTGGCGCCGGCGTTGCTGGTCTATACCGCCATCATGATCCTGCCGCTCATTGAAACGCTGCGGTTATCTCTGTTCAATGTGAAGGATGGCCAGAGCGTTTTTGTCGGCCTCAGCAATTTCAATGTGCTCTTCGGCGATCCGCGCTGGGCGGCAAGCTTCTGGAATGCTCTAGGCAACAATTTCGTGTTTTTCCTCATCCACATGCTCGTGCAAAATCCGATCGGCGTCGCACTTGCCGCCTTGCTCTCGGTGCCGAAGCTGCGTTTCGGCGCATTCTACCGAACCGCAATGTTTCTGCCGACTCTTCTGTCATTCGTGATCGTTGGCTTTATCTGGAAGCTTATCCTGTCGCCGATCTGGGGTGTGTCGCCATACCTGCTCGATCTCGTCGGTCTAAAGTCGATCTTTGCGCCGTGGTTGGGCAAGCCGGGCACGGCGCTCATCGCCGTCTCGCTCATTTCGGTCTGGCAGTATGTTGGCATTCCGATGATGCTGATTTACGCGGCGATGCTCAATATTCCCGATGAAGTGCTGGAAGCTGCCGAATGCGACGGCGTGACCGGCTGGAGCCAGTTCTGGACGATCAAGCTGCCACTTATCTTGCCTTCGATCGGCATCATTTCGATCCTTACATTTGTCGGCAATTTCAATGCATTCGACCTGATTTATACTGTGCAGGGTGCACTTGCGGGTCCCGACGGATCTACCGACATTCTCGGTACCTTGCTCTATCGCACCTTCTTCGGCTTCCAGCTGCAGATCGGCGACAAATCGATGGGTGCGACAATTGCGACCGTGATGTTCCTGATCATCCTGTCGGGTGTCTGCCTCTACCTCTTCGCCATCCAGCGGCGCATGCGCCGATACCAGTTCTAAAGCGAGGCACTCAAATGGCAAAACCAACCGCATCGCCGCTTCGCACTGGTCTCGTTCACCTCGCGCTCGGGGCCTATACGCTGATTGCGCTGTTCCCGGTCTTCCTCGTCGTCATCAATTCGTTCAAGGACAGGGCTTCGATCTTCCGCGATCCGCTCGCCGTACCAACGCCGGCAACGTTCAGCCTCATCGGCTATAATACGGTGCTGACACAGGGTGACTTCGTCCTCTATTTCCAGAACAGCTTCGTCGTCACTGCCGTATCGATTTTCTTCGTGCTGCTCTTTGGCGCGATGGCGGCTTTTGCGCTTTCGGAATATCGCTTCAAGGGCAATACCCTGATGGGGCTCTACCTTGCGCTCGGCATCATGATTCCTATCCGTCTCGGCACCGTCGCCATCTTGCAGGGCATGGTCGCGGCAGGTCTCGTCAACACGCTAACGGCGCTGATCCTCGTCTACACCGCGCAGGGCCTGCCGCTTGCAGTGTTCATCCTTACGGAGTTCATGCGCACCGTGTCCGATGACCTAAAGAATGCGGGTCGCATCGATGGACTTTCGGAGTATTCGATCTTCTTCCGGCTGGTGCTGCCACTGGTCAGGCCCGCCATGGCAACAGTCGCCGTATTCACCATGATCCCGATCTGGAACGACCTTTGGTTTCCGCTGATCCTCGCCCCAAGCGACGCGACGAAGACCGTCACGCTCGGATCGCAGGTGTTCATCGGTCAGTTCGTGACCAATTGGAATGCCGTTCTCGCCGCGTTGACGCTCGCGATTGTGCCGGTACTTGTCCTCTATCTCATTTTCTCGCGGCAGCTGATCCGCGGAATCACATCTGGAGCGGTGAAATGACAATACAAAGGCCAATCCGCGTGCTTGTTGCCGGCCTCGGCAATATGGGCCGCAGCCACGCGCTTGCCTACCATAACAATCCCGGCTTCGAGATCGTGGGATTGGTCAACAGGTCGGTCGTGTCCCTGCCGGAGGAACTCGGGGCCTACACGATCCACCCATCGTTCGAAACGGCTTTGGCCGAGCTCAAGCCAGACCTCGTCTCAATCAATACCTATTCCGACAGCCACGCCGACTATGCGGTTGCGGCAATGGAATCGGGCGCCGATGTCTTTGTCGAGAAGCCGCTTGCCACGACCGTGGCCGATGCCGAACGGGTGGTCGCAGCGGCGAAGAAACATGGCCGCAAGTTGGTGATTGGCTATATCCTGCGCCACCATCCTTCGTGGATGCGGCTTATCGCCGAGGCCCGCAAGCTCGGCGGCCCGTATGTGTTTCGGATGAACCTCAATCAGCAATCGTCTGGCAGCACATGGGAAACGCACAAGTATCTAATGAAGACCACATCCCCTATCGTCGATTGCGGCGTGCACTATCTCGACGTCATGCTGCAGATAACTGATGCAACGCCGGTGCAGGTGCGCGGCATGGGCGTGCGGCTCTCCGACGAGATCGACACGGACATGTACAATTACGGCCATCTGCAGGTCTTGTTCGATGACAAGTCGGTGGGCTGGTATGAGGCTGGATGGGGTCCGATGATGTCCGAGACTGCCTTCTTCGTGAAGGACGTAATCTCGCCGAATGGCTGCGTTTCGATCGTCATGGACCAGAACGCGAAGTCCGACGATATCGACGCTCATACGAAGACGTCGACCATCAGGCTGCACTGGGCGGAAACCGGTAAGGATGGCCGCTTCGCCGCCCCCGACGAACTGCTGAACATGGCGGGTGAACCGGGACACCAGGAGCTTTGCGATCTCGAACAAGCGTTTGTTCTCAAAGCAATACGCGAAAATCTCGACCTTGACCGGCACATGCGCGACGCCGTGCGTTCGCTCAGCGTCTGCCTTGCGGCGGATGAAAGTGTGCGGACCGGCAGGCCTGTGGACCTATAATTTAGAATCAACGAATGGGAACAAGACATTGGGTTCTTTGAAGATTGAGAATATCCGCAAGTCCTTCGGCCACGTCGACGTGCTGAAGGGCATCGACCTTGAGGTCGAGGATGGCGAATTCGTCATATTTGTCGGCCCTTCGGGTTGCGGCAAGTCTACGCTGCTGCGGGTCATCGCCGGCCTTGAAGATGCGACCTCCGGCGATATTCTGATCGATGGCAAGAAGGTGAACAATACGCCGCCGGCCAAACGCGGTATCGCGATGGTATTCCAGACCTACGCGCTCTACCCGCATCTGTCGGTGCGCGACAATATGGGGCTAGGGTTGAAGCAGGCAGGAAAACCGGCACAGGAAATCAAGGATCGTACGAAAATTGCCTCGGCCATGCTTTCGCTCGACGATTATCTGGAACGGCGTCCTGCCGAACTTTCCGGCGGCCAGCGCCAGCGCGTCGCCATTGGCCGGGCCATCGTGCGTGAACCGGAACTGTTCCTGTTCGATGAGCCGCTTTCAAACCTCGACGCCGCGCTTCGGGTAAATACGCGCCTCGAGATCGCTCGCCTGCATCGCCAGCTCAAGGCGACCATGATCTATGTGACGCACGACCAGGTGGAGGCGATGACCCTTGCCGACAAGATCGTCGTGCTCAACAAGGGCAGGATCGAGCAGGTGGGCTCGCCGATGGAACTCTATAACGCGCCGCAGACGATCTTCGTTGCCGGCTTCATCGGCTCCCCGCAGATGAATCTCATTGATGCGGCGAAACTCGGCCAAAGTGGCGCCAAGACAATCGGGGTGAGGCCGGAGCATATCGATGTCAGCAGCACATCCGGTGAATGGAAGGGCTCGGTCATCCACGTCGAGCATCTTGGTGCGGACACCATCATTTATCTTCAGACCGATTTCGGCCCGTTGACGGTTCGCCTCTTCGGCGAGCACCAATACGATGTTGACAGCACGCTTTTTGCAACGCCAATGGCGGGGCGGACCTATCGCTTCGACAATGAGGGCCAAATCATCAAGGGGTGAGGCACGGGCAGCCGAACGACCTTAAAAGATAAGGCCCGGGTTCACAAAATCCGCCCATGACATCGATGGGGGTTTGCGCCATAGTCCGGCTCGCGCGGAATCGCGCGCGGGTTGCAATATTCAAGGCAGGACGACGACCATGGGCTGGACACCGGATTCCAAACGCTACGACACGATGAAATATAATCGCTGCGGCAGGAGCGGTTTGCGGCTGCCGGCCATCTCCCTCGGCCTCTGGCACAATTTCGGCGATGACACGCCGCACGAGCTCAAGCAGGCGATCTGCCGTAAGGCCTTCGATCTCGGCATCACCCATTTCGACCTCGCCAACAATTACGGCCCGCCTCCGGGCTCCGCGGAGGCGGCGTTTGGCGAGATATTACGAACCGATTTCAAGGGTTACCGGGACGAGCTGATCATTTCATCGAAGGCGGGCTACAATATGTGGCCCGGTCCCTATGGCGAGTGGGGCAGCCGCAAATACATCATCGCGAGCTGCGACCAGAGCCTCAAGCGGCTCGGTCTCGATTATGTCGATATTTTCTATTCGCACCGCTTTGATCCGGATACTCCGCTCGAAGAAACCATGATGGCGCTCGATCATATCGTCCGATCCGGGCGGGCGCAGTATGTCGGCCTTTCCTCCTATAATTCGAAGCGTACCCGCGAGGCGGAGGCCATCTTGGAGGAGCTCGGGACGCCATGCCTCATTCACCAGCCGAGCTATTCGATGATCAATCGGTGGATCGAGGAGGATGGGCTTATCGACACGCTGGAGGACCTCGGCATTGGCTCGATCGTGTTCTCACCCCTCGCGCAGGGGATGCTGACCGACAAATATCTGAAGGGCGTGCCGGAGGAGAGCCGCGCGGCGCAGGGCAAGTCCCTCAATCCGGAATTCCTAAACGACCGCAATCTTGCGAATATTCGCGCACTAAACGACATTGCGGGCAAGCGCGGCCAGACACTGGCACAGATGGCGCTCGCATGGGTTCTGCGCAAAGGACGCATCACGACTGCCTTGATCGGCGCGAGCAAGCCGCAGCAAGTTGTCGACTGCGTCAAGGCACTGGACAATCTCGAGTTCACCGATGCCGAACTCGCGGAAATCGACACCTATGCCAACGATGCCAACATTAATCTCTGGGCAGCTTCGGCAGAGCGCAAGGGGCCTGAGCGCAAGCCCGTCAAAATGGATTGATGCCGTACATTTCCAATCGCCTGCGCCCTCAACGTCGCAGGCGATTGGCAGCGCATCGCTAATATGCGAAATGTCTGCGCAAGAAATATGTGATGGAGCCTACCAATGAAAATTGCGATGATCGGGACCGGGTATGTCGGTCTGGTATCGGGCGTCTGCTTTGCCGAATTCGGCTTCCAGGTCACCTGCGTCGACAAGAACCCCGCTATCATCGAGCGGCTGCAGGCGGGCGAAGTCACGATCTTCGAACCTGGGCTCGACGATCTCCTGGACCGCAACGCGCGCGATGGACGTCTCGTCTTCACGACCGATCTCGCAACAACCGTTGCCGATGCCGACGTGATTTTTATTGCGGTGGGGACGCCTTCGCGCCGCGGCGATGGCGAGGCGGATCTGCAGTATATCCATGCTGCGGCGGACGAGATCGCGGCCGTGATGAAACCTGATGCCGTGATCGTCATCAAGTCGACCGTCGTCGTCGGCACCAATGCCGACGTGCGGGCGCGTATTGCCAAGGCACGTCCCGGCGTTCCATTCTCGATGGTGTCCAACCCGGAATTCCTGCGCGAAGGTTCGGCGGTCGAGGATTTCCTGCGGCCGGACCGCGTCGTCGTCGGCGTCCATGATGATGCAGGCGCACTCGCGATGAAACGGGTCTATCGTCCGCTCTATCTGCGTGAAACGCCGATGATCTTAACGACACTGGAAAATGCCGAGATCATCAAATACGCAGCCAATGCTTTCCTTGCCATGAAAGTGACCTTTATCAATGAGGTTGCCGATCTTTGCGAGAAAGCCGGCGGCAATGTGCAGGACGTCGCCCGCGCCATCGGTATGGACAATCGAATCGGTTCGAAGTTCTTGCATGCCGGCCCGGGCTTTGGCGGCTCCTGCTTCCCCAAGGACACGCGCGCCTATGCCGCCACCGGCCGCAAACTCGATGCGCCGCAAACGTTGATCGAGCAGGTTGTTTCGATCAACGAGCAGCGCAAACGCTCCATGGCCGAGCGGGTGATCGAGGCGGCACGGACGAACGCGGTCAAAACCGTCGCTGTGCTCGGTATCGCCTTCAAGCCAAATACCGACGATATTCGCGAATCGCCGGCGCTGGATATCATTCCGCTGCTGCAAAAAGCCGGGCTTGCGGTCCGGGCTCACGATCCGGAAGCGCGCAACGCCGCCGAGCAAGTTCTCACCGGCGTCAACTGGTGCAAGTCGGCCTATGAAGCGGTCGAAGGGGCGGGGATTACGCTGCTTTTGACCGAATGGAACGTCTACCGCGCACTCGACCTGAAGCGGGTCGCGAAACTGATGGACGGAAATCTCCTCTTTGACCTGCGCAACGTCTATAGCGGACAGGACATTGAAGGCACCGGCCTCGAATACCATTCGGTGGGACGACCGCTGGTTGGTAGAGCCAGCTGAGGCGTTTCCGCCTCGCCTTCAAATCTCCAGCGGAAATGGTGTTCTCTCCCAGAACTTGCCGATTTTGTATGTCTTGACGTTGCTTCCCAATCGTGAAGGATTTGCGCCATCTCTGCGCGGTCTGCGGCCACTAACGCAGCGTAAAACCGTGGGCAATCAAGGTAATCGAATAATGTCTTGTTGCCTTCGAGCAGCTTCAACGCCGCAGCAAGGTCGCCTTTCATTGCCAGGATCAGCATCTCGAAGAGTTCCAGAATAGTCGAAGATATCCAAGGCATTCGCAATCGCGAAAGATATTCGTAATAGTCGTCCAAAGTCTCTATTGCATAGAGTTCATCGATGGCCGTTTCGATGATTTCTAACATATGGGCAGTGGTGTCTGGCTCATTGATATTCCAGCCAGACCTTGCAATTGGATCGCTATAATTTGACTGGTAAAAGCGGGAACCCCAGCCGGGAAATGCTTTGGTGGTGGGAATGAGGAGCCGTACAGAGTAACGAGGAGCAAACAAACGCGGATCCCTGCGGCTTTCAATGTCTACCCCCCTTAACGTGTGGCGAGCGGGTTTAATAAATACGCTGCGGCCAACCGAAGCCAGATCGGTACGACGTTGGATAAGCGGGCGCACGGCAATCTGTACATCTTTGATTGTGGTCATCTCAGTCGACTCCACTCGATGAGCCGATACTTGGTTTTATCTCGATGACAAAGAACTTGTTTACCCTCGGAAATCTTTTGGCGCTGGCGGAAGAGAAGTGTGTCATTCGCCTGCCACTCAGTCCGCGTTTGCCCGTCTTAAAGTCATAAATACAGGCTATGTCATCATCGATTTGCTCGTAAACGTCTAAACCTATCGAACCCGCTTCGCGAGGCCTTACTACACGTTGATAGGAATTGTCCGAAACGCTGTCTAGCTGCGACATAATGTAGAGTTCAGGGATAAGCTGTTCTCGCCATACATTATTAATCTCTTCCGCTGCGCGAAGATGGAACTGATTTCCGTAGTTCTGCGGCGATCCATAGTGAGCTATCGCTCCCATACTCGACGCGACATTGTTCGCTATGTTTTGAACGTCCACGTATCTCGGGCAATACTGTTTGATCGTTTCAACGTCGGCTTCATGGACGCTGGCCCAAAGGCGTTCGCCCGTATCGTCCTTAGTGTATTGGCGGGCGCGAGCCGAAAATCAACGGAATCGTGTGCGGATCGTTCTCGGCTGCAATGGCGTTGTAATGCTGGAGGGCTTCGTCAACGGGGTATTCGAGATCAGGAGCCTTCAGAGCCGATAATAATCTGACAGTAGTTCTTATTACGGGCAGTGTGCGGATCGGAATTTCACGCGCAATTGTGCTTCCGACCTTTTGCGCTTCACGAGCCAAGTTCGAAGCCGTAGCAGCGACTGCCTGAAAGGTGGTCGTCGAACCTCGTCCCTTCGGGCGCTGCTTATCTCGCGCAATGGAACCACTTCCCCCACCGTCGCTGGTCCATCGACCGCCATCTGAATTGCCCGCAGGCACGCGCGGTTGATCGGCGTTGTATTTGCGACAGAGACGCTCATACTCCCGAAGCTCCGCATGGAGCGTTCGATGCTCTGTCTCAACTTGACTTGCAGAAGGCGACATTGCGCCCGTCCTGTGACCCAAGCCTAGCCGCCTTGAGAAGAACGTCATTGGCTCGCAGTCTCCAATGCAAATCCAGGTTCGTGGAATTATTTCGCTTCGGCTGATGCATTAAATAAACCCCGGTTAATATGGGGAATATTTTCCTATAATTGCATCCCGAAAATCAATTCGACTCTAGTCGTAGGCATTTTGGACGCTTTGAAGATTCGGAGATCAGCGATTTGAAGATTCGGAGATCAGCGAGTTGATAGGGCCGGCCTACTGGGCGGCCTTGTAAAGCGTCACCGTGGTCCGGCGACCCTTGCTATAATTGATGCCAGAGACGGTTGCGACGGCGGCGACGGATTTTTCGCCGTCCGGCAGGCGAGCAATGAAACCATTGCGCTGTCCTTCATCGACCGCAGCGATGGCACATTTCGGATCGTCGAGGATGTGCTTGGCTGCGCCTGCGCCGTCGGTCAGAACGGTATTTGTGCCGGCAAGGAAGACGAGGCTGGGTTCCGCATAGCTTGCCGAAGCGAGCACGCTGCCGGGGCAGGGCTTTGCCGCCTTAAAGGCATCGGCGATCGCAGGGCTCAGCCACATCGGCGTCAGCGCCGGGACAACGCCCCAAGTGAGCAGGCCGAACGTAATAATGGCAAAGGTTGCAGAAGCTTGCAGAGCACCCTTCAAGTTGTGATTCAGGATGAGGCCGCTTGCCAATAGCCCTGCCGCGAGCGCGCTAAAGAAGGCGATGATGCCGGGAAATGAAAAGGAGCCGGTCATCACATAGGGCAGGACCAGGCCCGCGCCCATAAGCGCCAGCGTCGCGGCGGCGAGGCCGAGCAATGTCAGGCGTTCGATCCAGATCTGCCATCGGCCCTGATACGGTCCCGCCGCGATCCCGGTGTCAATCGCCCACGCCATCATCAACAGCAGCGCCGGGTAGGCCGGCAGGACGTAGTGCGGCAGTTTGGTCGGGATCAGTTCCGTGACCAACCAGAAAGGGACGTACCAGGCAACGAGAAACGCAAGGCGTGGATCTTCGCGCAGGCGGCCGAGTGCCTGCAAGCCCCCACGGATCGCCAACACGCCGAACGGCCAGATGAAGAAGACGAAGATCAGCGCGAAGTAGCCAGGTGGCGCGCCATGGCTTTCCTGTGCGTCGCCCACCTTGGAGAGAAAGTCCTTGTTGACCGATTCATTGAAGAAGGCACCGCCGCTTTTCATGGTAATCAGGATGATCCACGGCAAAACGATCGCCAGCAGAATCAGGACGCCGGCAATCGGTTTCAGCCGTGTGAGCCAGCGCCACTCGCGGTAATAGAGGCTGAGCGAACCCATGGTGAGGATACTGACGAAGGGTGTGATTGGCCCCTTGATCAGCACGCCGATGGCTGTTGCCACCCAAAATACAAGGGCGGGGGCCCAAGTTTCGGCGGCCTGCCTTCGGCTTGCCATCCACATGAAGGCGAGCGCTGCCTGGGCTATGACGACCGTTGCGAGCACCGTCGCGTCAGTCTTGGCGACCCGCGCTTCAAAGCCGAGCATGACGATTGCGGCAAGGGCTATACCGGCGAGGAGACCAGCGCTCTGCCCGAAGAGAAAGGCGCCGAGCGTTGCGGTCGCCAGCACCGCGACTGTAGCGCCCGTCACCGAAACGAGGCGGTAGGCCCAAACGGGCGCGTCGTCGTCGAAGCCCGTCAGTTTCAGTGCCGAACTCTGCAGCCAGTAGATCCCGATCGGCTTCTTGTAGCGCGATGCATCCTGAAAGCGGATATCCACATAGTCGCCGCTTTCCGCCATCTGGTGCGTGGCCTGAATATAGCGGGATTCGTCACGGTCGAGCGGCGGGATCGAAGCGATGCCGGGTACGAACGAGACGATGCAGATGAACACCAGCAGCAGGTAGTGGCTGGCCCGCAGCCGCCTCGGTGTGGTTGCGGCGGGGACAGAGTCGATATGGCTCGTCAACGCGGTCACGTGTCTTGCGTCATCGCTTTCTTCTCATTGGCTATCAGCCAGAGATTGCGAATGTAGACGACGAGACCGAGACCCTGGCCCGCAATGAAGACGGGGTCCTTGCGCACGACCGCGTAAACAAAAAGCAACGCCCCGCCGAATAGCGAAAAGAACCAGAACGTGACGGGCACGACGCTTCGCTTGGCCCGTTCGGACGCAAGCCATTGCAGTACAAACCGCATGGTGAAACAGGCTTGCGCAAAGAAGCCGAGCACGACCCAGGCGTCGAACTGTGCGACAAATACCGAGTGCAGCCAATTGGTGATAGCGTCAGCCATGGCTGATCTCCGTAATGGTTGGGACAGTCTTGCGGCGCTTTCTCAGCCACCAGACACCGTATAGATCGAGAATGCCACGCAGCCCGCGGTCGAGAATCCCGTAGTTCGACTTGCCGTGCCGCCGTTCGCGGTCAACCACATCGACATGCACGACGCCGTAGCCTTCGCGGATGACGAGCGCCGGCAGGTAGCGGTGCCAGCCATCGAAGAAGGGGAGTTCGCGAAAGATGTGGGTGTGCAGCGCCTTGAGGCCGCAACCGGAGTCGCGCGTATTGTCCTTGAGGATGGCGCCGCGCAGCTGGTTGGCATATTTCGAGGCGATCTGCTTCAGCTTGGTATCGGTGCGCTTCAAGCGCTGTCCCGCGGCGATGCCGATTGAAGACCCCGCATTGAGGAGGGCATCGGCGAGCTGCGGCAGATAGGCGGGGTTGTTCTGGCCGTCACCGTCCATGGTCACGACTATATCGCCTCTCGCCGCGAATACGCCCGACCGCACGGCGGCACTTTGGCCTGCGGATTTGTCGTGGCGCACGTGGCGCAGCGGTTTTCCCACATTGATGCGGCCAGCGAGCACGTCGCCGGTCGTATCCGTCGAGCCATCATCCACAACGATGACTTCGTAGCTGCGGCCATCCATGGCGGCATCCACTTCATCGAGGAGAAAGGCTAGATTGGCGGCCTCGTTTCGGCAGGGAATAACGATTGTAATTGCCGGATTGCTCAAGTCAGACGCTTTCGTATTGTCTCATCAGGCGGGCTCCATAACATTGAACGCACCGGCTTGCCATACCTCAATTATTGCGTCGTCAGGGGTGGTCACCGCTTATTGCGGATGTCGGTCAGTGTCTTTGCGGGTGTGATTGCTTCCGGATCGAGCCGTATTTCGATAATGGCGGGCTTGCCGCTGGCAACAGACCGCTGCCATGCGCCTTCGAACGCATCCGTGGTCTCGACGGTCTCGCCATGACCGCCATAGGCACGGGCAAGCATGGCGAAATCGGGATTGGTGAGGTCCGTCGCCGAGACGCGTCCGGGATATTCTCTTTCCTGATGCATGCGGATCGTGCCGTAGATATTGTTGTTGATGACAAGGACAATGATCGGCAGTCCGTACTTCACCGCTGTGGCAAAATCCTGACCATTCATCAGGAAACACCCATCACCCGCAAAACAGACGACCGTGCGATCGGGGTGAAGCTGCTTGGCGGCGACGGCGGCCGGCAAGCCATATCCCATTGAGCCCGAGGTCGGGGCCGCCTGTGTCCCAAAACGGCGGAAGCGATGGAAACGATGGAGCCAGGTGGCGTAGTTGCCTGCGCCGTTGGTCATGATCGCATACTCGGGAAGAACGCTTTCGAGATAGGTCATTATCCGCCCCATCGCGACCTTGCCCGCGCCAGTCTCTGGCGGCGTAGACCAGGCGAGGTAGGATTGGTGCGCTTTTTCCGTTTCGCCGGGCCAGTTGATGTGAGATGGCGGAGCAAGATGCTCGACCACTTCCGCGAACGCATCGGGCGCCGCATTTACGGCAAGCGTAGGACGATAGACCCGCCCGAGCTCGTCCGCATCGGGATGAACGTGGATCAGCTTCTGTCTCGGGTAGGGGCTATCCATCAGTGTGTAGCCGGAGGAGGGCATTTCGCCGAAGCGGCCGCCGACGAGGAGGAGAACATCGGCCTCCTTGACCCGCGCTGCGAGCGCTGGATTGATCCCGATGCCGACATCGCCGGCGTAGTTTGGGTGAAGGTGGTCGAACAGCATCTGGCGGCGGAACGAGCAGCCAACGGGCAGTTGCCATTTTTCGGCAAAGTGCGTTATCGAATGAACCGCTCGCTCGCTCCAGCGTGAACCTCCAAGGATCATGAACGGCTTTTGGGCGCCCTGCAAAAGATCAGCAAGCTTTTCGACGACGGCGGCCGAGGGGCCGGTTTCGACCGGCTGAAAGCCTTGAGTCGCGACCGCCTCCACTTTGTCGGTGAGCATGTCCTCGGGAAGGGCAAGGACAACCGGACCCGGACGGCCGGACGTCGCAACAGCAAAGGCCCGTGTGACGAATTCCGGAATGCGGCGCGCATCATCGATCTCGGCGACCCATTTTGCCGTGTCCGCGAAGAAACGGCGATATTCGACCTCCTGGAAGGCCTCGCGTTCACGGGCGTCGCGCTGCACCTGGCCGATGAACAGGATAAGCGGCGTCGAATCCTGCATGGCGATGTGAATTCCCGGCGAAGCGTTGGTGGCGCCTGGGCCGCGCGTGACGAAACAGATTCCGGGCTTGCCCGTCAACTTTCCCCACGCCTCCGCCATCATGGCCGCGCCACCCTCGGCACGGCACACCGTTACCCCGATTTTGGCGTCGTATAGTGCATCGAGCACAGCAAGATAACTCTCGCCCGGGACGCAGAAGAGCTGCTCGGCACCGTTCGCCACCAGAGCCTCAACGATCAATTCACCGCCGGTTTTCATCAGTAATGTCCTTCAATTCGCTCATTATGTCGGCGCTGTGTTCGCCAAGGCGCGGCGAAGGCCGCTCGTATTGCAATGGTGTCTTCGACATGACAATCGGCGTGCGCACCGAAGGAATGGTGCTGCCGTGGCTGTCTTCGAGATCGAGCCGCAACCCGCGCGAAACGATCTGCGGGTCATCGAACATTTCGCCGATGCGATTGATGGGGCCGGCGGGTACGGCGTTCCTGGCGCAGGCGTCGAGGAGCTCGGCGCGCGTGCGCTTGCCTGTTTCGGTTCCGATCAATGCCGTCAATTCAGCGCGGTTTTCGAGACGGGCCCGGTTGGTCAGAAACCTTGGGTCACTGGCAAGGGCGTCGCGATCGACAATCGAACAGAAGCGGGCAAACTGGCCGTCATTGCCAACGGCAAGGATCATGTGGCCATCCGATGTCGGCACAACCTCATAGGGCGAAATATTCGGATGTGCATTGCCCATCCGGTGCGGGCTTTTTCCGGTCGCGAGGTAGTTCATCGCTTGATTGGCCAGCACCGCTGACTGAACGTCGAAAAGCGCCATATCGATCATCTGGCCTTCGCCGGTCTTGGCAACATGCGCGAGTGCTGCCTGGATGGCGATGACCGAGTAAAGGCCAGTGAAGACGTCCGCTACGGCAAGGCCGACCTTCTGCGGCTCGCGGTCGGGCTCGCCCGTGACCGACATCAGCCCGGACATGCCCTGAATGATGAAGTCATAGCCGGCCTGTGCGGCGTAGGGACCGGTCTGGCCAAAGCCCGTGATCGAGCAATAGACGAGCTTGGGGTTTTCCAGGCGCAGGCTTTCATAGTCGAGGCCGTATTTGCGGAGGCCGCCGACCTTGAAATTCTCAAGCACCACGTCGGCCGTCCGACAAAGTGTCTGGACGGTTTCCTGGCCTTCAGGCGACGCGAGATCAACGGTGATCGAACGCTTGCCGCGATTGCAGGAATGAAAATAGGCGGCGGAAAGATTTTCCCCCTCGCTGCTGGTAATGAAGGGAGGGCCCCAGCCGCGTGTTTCGTCGCCGCCTGCAGGGTTCTCCACCTTGATGACGTCGGCCCCGAGATCGGCGAGGATTTGGCCGGCCCATGGGCCCGCCAGCACGCGGGCAAGTTCAATGACACGGATACCTTTGAGGGGTGCGTCAGGCATGATCAGCTGTTTACCAGTTCTTTCGTTCGATGTTCGGCGATGCGGATCGCCCAGAGTGCGAAATCAAGCATGATCTCCTCGCGGTTGATCTCGTTCAGACCTTCATGGCGCGTGTCCGCATAGATTTTGCTCTCGACATCGGTGAAGCCCAGGCGCAACAGCCGATTCTCCAGCTCTTTTATGGACCTGCCTTTTGCCGTCGCCGGATCCTCGGCGCCGCCGACCAGGTTGAAGGGAAGGCTGCGGCGCACGGTGGCCAGCAACGCGTCGTCGGTGCCGGAGATCATGAAATCGAAAATGTCGCGCCACATGCTGACGGTCGGATTCCAGCCCGAGAGCGGGTCGGCGAGATAGGCATCCACTTCGTCCGGGTCGCGTGACAGCCAGTCCGAGGCTGTGCGTGCACCCTTGATGCTGCGTCCCCAGTCACGAAAAGTGAGCTTCGGCAGGATCATGCTGGGAACGTCGGAACCGAGGAACATGCGTTCCGCGCGCAAGATGCCAAGCGCGATGCGGTTGAGGGAGGCGGAGGAGAAATTCGCATTCCAGACCGCGGCGGCGCTGACATTTTCGGGATGTTTGACAACATAGTTGAGGGCAACGAGACCGCCCATCGAGTGTCCGAACAGGATAAGTGGCAGCGCTGGCCATTGGTTGCGAGCAAAGCAATTAACGGCGTCGACGTCGTCCAGCACATGTTTGCGCCCGTTCGTTTCCGCAAAGCGCCCTGCCGGCGCTCCGGGCGCTTTTGTCAGCCCATGGCCGCGATGGTCATGGGCGTAAACCTGGAAACCCTGTTCGCTCAAGAACTGCGCAAAGCGCGCATAGCGCAAGGAGTGCTCGCTGACGCCGTGGCAAATCTGAACAATGCCACGGGGCTGGCCGTCCGCGGCCGAGACCCGAACCGCTAGTGCTGCACCCGTCGCAGTGCGTATCGTTTCTACGTCGTCGAATGCCATGCATAGCCTCCCACCTGCAATTGAAAGGGTGGCGCGCGATTAGTCAATGCGGAATAAATTCCAATGAATTCCGCACATATTATCGCGATGCTGCCTAATAATTGACCACAGAAAACTTTGTGCAATTTTATTTTGCATAGCCTCTTGCAATCGACAAAAACATGCCGCAGAAATTCACTCCGAAAGAAACGGGCTTAGAAACTATCGTCGCTTTTGCTGAAGATGCGACTGCCCATCTTGCCATTTTCATGGCCGTTCAAGGGAGAAGAGGACGCTCCCCGAATGCGGCACCAGAGGGGAAACCGGGTGACGGAAATATCCGCGCCCGGTTTCGCTCATTTTGCGGTGCGGCTTATCTTGACAATTCGGTTCATTTACCTGCCAGCCGCGAAATAAAGCGCCCGCGCATTGCCACCGCAGGCCCTTTCCCCTAAATACGGCGCAACTTCATTCACACGAAAAACGAACATCGGAGTGACGCGCGTTATGGCACGCCAATTCATTTATCATATGGCCGGTCTCAACAAGGCCTATGGCACTAAGAAAGTTCTCGAGAACATTCATCTCTCCTTCTATCCCGAAGCCAAGATCGGCATTCTCGGTCCCAACGGTGCCGGCAAGTCGACGATCCTCAAGATCATGGCTGGCGCGGATAAGGAATTCACTGGCGAGGCGTGGCTCGCGGACGGCGCGACGGTCGGTTATCTCGCGCAGGAGCCCGCGCTCGATCCCAACAAGGACGTGATGGGCAATGTCATGGAAGGCGTCGCCGACAAGAAGGCGATCCTCGACCGCTACAACGACCTGATGATGAACTATTCCGACGAGACCGCGGATGAGGGTGCCAGACTCCAGGACATCATCGATGCCAAGAACCTCTGGGATCTGGAATCGCAGGTCGAAATGGCGATGGAGGCACTGCGGTGCCCTCCGGGCGATGCCGATGTGACCAAGCTCTCCGGTGGTGAGCGCCGCCGTGTCGCGCTTTGTCGCCTGCTGCTGTCACAACCTGACCTGCTATTGCTCGACGAGCCGACCAACCATCTCGATGCCGAAACCACCGCGTGGCTTGAAAAGCACTTGCGCGAATATCCGGGCGCCGTGCTGCTCATCACCCACGATCGCTACTTCCTCGACAATGTCACCGGCTGGATCCTCGAACTCGATCGCGGCCGTGGCATTCCCTATGAGGGCAACTATTCCGCCTATCTCGAAGCCAAGGCCAAGCGCATGCAGCAGGAAGGCCGTGAAGAGGCTTCGCGCCAGAAGGCGCTGGAGCGCGAGCGTGAGTGGATTGCCGCAAGCCCCAAGGCGCGCCAGGCCAAGTCCAAGGCTCGTATCAAGGCCTATGATGAACTGGTCGACGCTGCCAATAATCAGCGTCCCGGCGATGCGCAAATCATCATCCCGGCCGGCGAGCGCCTTGGACAGGTGGTTATCGAGGCCGAGAATCTGACCAAGTCCTTCGGCGATCGCGTCTTGATCGAGAACCTCACCTTCAAGCTGCCTCCGGGCGGCATTGTCGGCGTGATCGGGCCGAACGGCGCCGGCAAGACGACGCTGTTCAAGATGATTACCGGTCAGGAGAAGCCTGATTCCGGTTCGATCCGTATCGGCGACACGGTGCATCTCGGTTATGTTGACCAGAGCCGCGATCACCTCAAGGCGGACAAGAACGTCTGGGAGGAGATTTCGGGCGGCAACGACATCATCAAGCTCGGCAAGCACGAGATGAATTCGCGTGCCTATGTCTCGGCGTTCAATTTCAAGGGCGGCGACCAGCAGCAGAAAGTCGGCAATCTTTCCGGCGGTCAACGCAATCGCGTGCATCTGGCAAAGATGCTGCAGTCCGGCGGTAACGTCCTCCTGCTCGACGAACCGACCAACGATCTCGACACCGAAACCCTATCGGCACTCGAGGATGCCCTGGAAAAATACGCTGGCTGCGCCGTGATCATCAGCCACGACCGCATGTTCCTCGACCGTCTCGCCACGCATATTCTGTCCTTCGAGGGCGACAGCCACGTCGAATGGTTCGAAGGGAACTTCGAGGAATACGAGAACGACAAGATCCGCCGCCTCGGACCCGACAGCGTCAACCCCAAGCGCCCGACATACAAGCGTCTGACGCGGTAAAGCTCCATGTTCGAGCGGCTGAAGGAACGAGGTTTTGATATCTTGCCGCTTCACCACGCCGAAGCCATCGTCACCATGGACATGGCGGGCGCGGAGAACGACCTTGAAACGGTGCTGCTCGATCTCACGATCCCCGTCACCGAAATTGTCGCCGCCGGGGGTGGTGAAGCGCGGCTGACGCAGCGTCTGCGCCGCGGTCTCGCTGAACGCGGCTGGAGCAAGCGCAATATCCGTGTTCGCAAGACCGTGCGGTGGGCCGAATATGAGGAAGAGAGGGAAGTGGCCTCTCTCTCCCATGAAATCGATCACGTGAAAGCCTTTGGTCCGCAGGCGTCGGTCTTTGCACTCGAAATCGAGTGGAACAACAAGGACCCTTTCTTCGATCGCGATCTTGAAAGCTTCAAGCGCCTGCATGCCGAGGGGGCCGTATCCGTCGGCGGGCTTATCACGCGCGGCGAGAGCCTTCAGAACGACATGCGAACGATCCTGCGGCGATTTGCGGACGAAAGGGCTGTCGATGAACTCGGGCAGCTCGACAGTTTCAACTATGTTCCGACCAGGCGGCAGCGGGAAATGATTCTGACGCGGGCAGAGCGCACCGGCGATTTCCGTCAGGCATGGGTCGATGCCTTCGTGGGCGACAAGTTCGGCGAGGCCACGACCCACTGGCGCAAGCTGCGCGATCGCGTCTTGCGGGGCGTCGGCAACCCTTGCCCGCTCGTCCTTATTGGCATTCCGTCATCGGTTGTAACGTTCGATTATTCCGCGGCCTCCGCCGCAGAATTGTAGGCATAGGTCTTCCAGGTCGGCTTGTAGTCTTCGTCGGCCTGATTGCCCCAATAGGTCCAGTTCGGCCGCGTTCCTCGAGCGAAGAGCTCCAGGTACGGTCCTTTCGAGCAACTTTCGATGAGGTCATACTGCTCGTCGGGCTTGCGCGAATGCTCGCGTTTTCGCGATGACAGATAGTTCACCTGGCTGCGACCGGGCGCAAGAGTGCGCGCATTCTTGCCGCGCACGCCAAACAGCAGTACCTCGGTCACGTTGCGGAAGTAGAAGCCGACACCGCGTCCATCGGAACCGCCGTCCTTGCGGACCTTGTGCCAGATGATGTTGGACTTGTACTCAAATCCCCAGGATTGCATCACCCGGAGCCCCTCCGGCAGAAGCGCGTTCGGGACCCAAAGATAAAGGTGCGCCGGTTGCGCAGTCAGGTCCGCGATCGGCAAGGCGCAGATATCGTCGGTTGTCATGGTGCCGTAGCGAGAGAGGCGCTTGTGCTCCGGAGCGACTTTTCCCGTGCGATTGGTGAACCGCCAAGGCGGATCGGCAAGAACCGTGTGAAAGCGCTTTCCAGCGGTTCGTTTCGCCAAATCTATGGCTGCGTCCATAACTTCAGCGTTCACGACAAACCCCCGGGTAAAAACAGAACGAAAGCAGAACGCATAACGATTGTCAATCGGAGACGATTCGCCTTTCTGATGGGTTGTAGCATGCCACATGTCCAAGGTGTTGCCGAGCGCCAATAGTTCACCGAATTCTCATCACAGATTTTGACCCATTCATCAGGCATACTGGCTGGTGTTGGCAGACTTTTTTCATATGATGCGGCGAACTTTCGGATTTTCACGGAGCATTGATGACCGACCTTTTTTCAACCGGAACGGAGATTCTGCCGGCACGCAAACTCAGCGGGCGGGTGAGCAGCCTGTTCGAGGCGCGCTCCGGCGATTTCGTTACAGCACCAGCAGGCGAACTCACGGTCACTTTCGACGGCATCGTCGGTGATTTCCATGCCGGATCGACGCGGAAATCGGGCGGGCGCGAACCCTGGTACCCGCGCGGTACAGAGATGCGCAACGAGCGCCAGCTTTCGATACTTGCCCCGGATGAACTTGTGCAAGTTGCTAGGGGCATGGGCCTTGCCGAACTCAGGGCGGAGTGGATCGGCGCCAATATGCTTATTGATGGGGTCCCGTCGCTCTCCCTGCTTCCACCCCGCACGCTCCTCTTTTTCGAGGGCGGAGTAACTCTGAAGGTCGATGGGCAGAACGCCCCTTGCAAGGTTGCAGGGCGCTCGATAGGCGAACATGCAGGGACGGCTGACCCCGTGACAACAGCGCTCGATTTCGTCCGCATCTCGCGGCGGCTGCGCGGCATCGTCGCCTGGGTCGAAAAGCCAGGAACGATCCGCGGCGGCGAAAAGGTCGATGTGCGCGTTCCCGAGCAATGGATTTATCAGCCGTGAGACTTGCACGTTTCTGAAAATTGTGGCGAATGACGAGCAAGGTCCGGTGCCTGCGGCAATTGTCGCGGGAGAATCGGGAAGCCGGTGGAAATCCGGCACGTGCCCAACGCTGTAAAGGGGATGGACGCGCAGTTGCCACGGACTTCGATCCGGAAGGCGCGCGGCTCAGATGAACCTCAGTCAGAAGACCGGCCGGACCTCATAGCTCGGACCGCGCGGACGGCGGCGAGAGTTTCAAGCGTTGTTGGGAGCAAACAATGCATGATAAACGCCATGGTCCGATTGCCGCCGATCGCTTTTCTGAGAATGAACGCGCAGCGGTCTACAAAGCCATCTATACGCGGCGCGACGTGCGCGACCAGTTCCTGCCGAAGCCCATACCCGACGACATCTTGATGCGGGTGCTTGATGCGGCCCACCATGCCCCTTCGGTCGGGTTCATGCAGCCATGGAATTTCATCCTGATCAGCGATCCGGAGCGCAAGCGGGAGGTGCATAGCGCGTTCGCCCGCGCCAATGACGAAGCGAAAGCGATGTTCTCGGACGAACGTCAGGCGCTCTATGCCTCTTTGAAACTTGAAGGCATCCTCAAGGCGCCCGTCAATATCTGCATCACCTGCGATCGGACCCGCGGCGGCCGAGTCGTGCTTGGGCGCACCCACAATCGTCAGATGGACCTCTACAGCACGGTCTGCGCCGTGCAAAATCTCTGGCTTGCGGCGCGCGCCGAAGGAATCGGCGTCGGCTGGGTCAGCATCTATCACGATGCGGACATGCGTCGCATTCTCGGGATCCCCGAGCACGTCGAGATCGTCGCCTATCTGTGTGTCGGCTATGTCGACGAGCTTTATAAGGCACCGGAACTGGAACAGCGCGGATGGCGCAAGCGCTTGCCGCTGGACGAACTCGTTTTCGTGGATGGCTGGAACGGTTGCAACGATGGAGAGCCCGTCAACTCGGATCGTCCGCGTCCGGATCAAGCAGGCGCGTCGCCCGCCACTCCGTCAATTTCCGATTGATGGCATCGAGCACGAAGAACCGCGCCGAGTCCTTATCGTAGCCGTCGTCGCGCAGGGTGTCGTAGTCAGTATGCTGATGGCGCACATGGGCAACCGTTGCCAGCCACACGGCGGTCGAAGGCGGCAGCGTCTTCATGTGCGAGGCGCCCGCCGCGGCCCGGATCGGCTCGGAATCCGAGAAGGGCACAGCGGGTAGGAGCAATGTCAAAGCCTTATTGATGGCGCGCTGGCGGTTCGTTCCTGTGCTCATTGCATCATCCTAGACGATTCTTGAGCTATTTCAGGCGCGGCAAAAAATGTCGTCCACGGCAAAAACAACTTGCTAATCGGGCGTTTGTCACATAAACATATCTTTATGTCTTTTGAGGATTGATGCATGGACAAGCGTGATCTCAACCTGGACCTTATGGTCGATACGCTGAAAGCAGCGGCAGAGCCGAGCCGTCTGCGAATTCTGGCACTGCTATCACGCGGCGACCTTACCGTTTCTGACCTTACCTCCATCCTCGGCCAATCGCAGCCGCGCGTGTCACGCCACTTGAAGCTTTTGTTCGAGGCAAGCCTCATCAACCGCTATCAGGAGGGATCCTGGGCCTATTTCCGCTTGGCTGACTCGCTCCTCGTCGGCGATATCGCTCGTTCGCTGCTCGACCGGCTCGACTTTTCGGATCCTCTCCTTGAGCGCGATCTCGAACGGCTTTCCTCCGTGAAATTGCAGCGGCGCGAACGTGCGGCCGCTTACTTCAGCGCCAACGCGACCAGCTGGGATATGATTCGCTCGTTGCATGTGCCCGATGGTGCCGTGGAAGCGGCTCTCCTCAAGATCGTCGGTCGCAAGCCATTCCAGGCCATGCTCGATGTCGGCACGGGGACGGGAAGGTTGCTCGAACTCTTTTCCCCGCTTTATGTCCGTGGGGTCGGCGTCGACATAAACCGCGATATGCTGACCGTTGCCCGCTCCAATCTCGATCGTGACGGTATTGCCAATGCGCAGGTACGCCATGGTGACGTCTACTCATTGCCGGTCGATCGTGAATCCTTTGATCTCGTGACTATTCATCAGGTCCTGCACTTCCTCGACAATCCGACCGAAGCGATCCGCGAGGCGGCACGTGCGTTGCGGGCAGGGGGGCGCATGCTCATCGTCGATTTTGCGCCGCATGAGCTTGAGTTTCTGCGCGACAATCATGCGCATATGCGCCTTGGTTTCAGCGACACGCAGATGCGCGAGTGGCTTACCGAAGCCGGGCTGATGCTCGAAGAGAGCACGGAACTTGAACCGAAAGACAAGAACAAATTGACCGTCAAACTGTGGCTGGCACGCGACCCACGCTTGCTGATTGCAGATCCCGATTTAACCTCCCGCGTCACGGAGAGTGTCTAATGAGTTTCTTTCGCCAATCGCGCCGCCCCGATATCGGCCACAATATTCGCGTCTCCTTCGAATTCTTCCCACCCAAGACGGAAGTTATGGAGGAGCGGCTTTGGGAAACCGTAACGCGCCTTGCGCCGCTCAACCCTGAGTTTGTCTCCGTGACCTACGGCGCCGGTGGTTCGACACGCGAACGCACAGCCCGCACGATCAAGCGCATCCTGACCGAAACTGAGGTCAACGCCGCTGCACATCTCACCTGCGTCGATGCGACGAAGGAAGACGTGGATACGGTCGTACGCGAATTTGCCGCCATGGGCGTCAAGCGCTTCGTTGCGCTGCGGGGCGATCCGGCAAGCGGCGTCGGGTCGCACTACAAGCCGACACCAGGCGGCTATGAGAACGGCGCTGACCTTGTGGCCGGCCTCAAGGCCTTCGCCGATTTCGATATTTCTGTCTCGGCCTATCCGGAGAAGCATCCCGAAAGCCCGGACTTCGCCACCGACATCGACATGCTCAAGCGCAAGGTCGACAATGGAGCGACACGGGACATCACGCTGTTCTTCTTCGAGATCGACCTCTTCG
>NZ_JBBNAM010000379.1:0-33167 GCF_037994425.1 Phyllobacterium sp. | reverse complement strand
GCCCGTAGGTAGCCCAATGTTCCTTGGCGATCTCGATGGCACTGATACGCCGGACCGCCAGAATATTGAGCCAGAGGAGCACTGCCCAGAGCCCGTCCTTTTCCCGCACGTGGTTCGAGCCCGTTCCGGCGCTTTCCTCGCCGCAAATCGTCGCCATGTCCGCATCAAGCAGGTTGCCGAAAAACTTCCAGCCCGTCGGCGTTTCGTACATGCCGATGCCGAGCTTCTCGGCGACCCGGTCGGCGGCGCCGCTTGTTGGCATCGAGCGCGCGATGCCTTTGAGACCCGCCTTGTAGCCCGGCGCCAGATGGGCGTTGGCGGCAAGCATCGCCAGCGAATCGGATGGGGTTATGAAAATGCCCTTGCCGATGATCAGGTTGCGGTCGCCGTCACCGTCCGACGCCGCGCCGAAGTCCGGGCCGTCAGGCGACATCAGCAGGTCGTAGAGGTCCTTGGCGTAGACGAGATTGGGGTCGGGGTGATGCCCGCCGAAATCGGGGAGCGGCACGAAGTTGACGCAGGTACCCTCAGGCGCGCCAAGGCGACGCTCGAGAATCTCCTTACCGTATGGTCCGGTGACCGCATGCATCGAATCGAAGCGGAAGGTGAAGCCCGACTTGATGAGATCGCGTATGGCGTTGAAATCGAAGAGCTGTTCCATAAGCGCGGCATAGTCTGCGACCGGATCAATGACTTCGACCTGCATCCCGGCGATTTCGCGCTTGCCGATTGTGTCGATGTCAATATCGGGCACGTCGGCAATGACATACTGCTTGATTGTCTTCGAACGGGCAAACACCGCCTCGGTAATCTTCTCGGGTGCCGGGCCGCCATTGCCGATATTGTACTTGATGCCGAAATCTTCGGTCGGCCCGCCAGGATTGTGGCTGGCCGAAAGAACGAGGCCGCCAAAGGCCTTGTATTTGCGGATGACGTTGGAAGCTGCGGGTGTCGAGAGGATTCCGCCCTTCCCGACGAGCACACGCCCGAAGCCGTTGGCGGCCGCCATTTTCAGGACGATCTGTACCACTTCGCGATTGTAGTATCGGCCATCGCCGCCAATCACCAGCGTCTCGCCTTTGAACCCCTCGAGCGAATCGAAAACCGACTGGATGAAGTTTTCGACATAGTTTTTCTGCTGGAAGACCGGGACCTTCTTGCGCAAGCCCGATGTGCCGGGCTTTTGATCGTCGAATGGCGTGGTGGCAACGGTTTTGAACATGATAACCTTCCAGTTTCTGCGCGTCTCACTCAATCTATTGGGCCGGGATGTAACAGGTCAACATGACGATAATCAGATAGTCCCCGCCTGTTCGGTTTTAACGCCCCTGAGAACATACGACCTTCGTCGAATTGACAGGCCGCGGACGCTTCGGCGACCTTCGTTGAGGGAGGTTAACGGGCTAAACGCCTATCCAGCCGCAGATTTTACGCCGGAGAATGATCCGCATGTTGCCGCACGTTTCGGCGCGCTCGATCGATAATCACGCAGCATACTTAAATTCATTGGGAGGAAATAATGAATTCAAGAACCGCAATTGCAGTGGGTTTGCTTGGCGTTTCGCTACTGACGGGATGCAATAACGACGGCAAAACGGACAGCACCAACAACCAAGGCAGTTTTGAACAGACGATCGCACGACAGACCGGCGAAATTCAAGGCCTGAAGGACAGTCAGTCCAAGCTCACCGAGACAGCCAACGCGACCACAACCCAGATCACGCGGGAATCGAGGAATGAACAGGCCCCATCAAGCGGCGAGACGACAGAGGAGCGGCCCGAGTTGCCCTCACGCAATATGTCGATCCGCTGATCGGCACTGATCAAGTGCCGCCGACGGATACGGGTACAACCGAGGATCTCCTAGGCGGGTTTACAACGCCGGCAGTCAGCGTTCCCTTTGGAATGATCGCCTGGGGCCCGGATACACCGTCCGTCTCGGGTACGTGGAGCCCGCCGGGCTATCACTATCCGAAGAATTCCATAACCGGCTTCAGCCTCACACATCTCAGCGGCGTAGGCTGTCCGTCCGGCGGTGCAGTACCCATTTTGCCGATCACAAATACAGACCAATCGGACATCGCATTCGAGCACGCGAATGAAGTCGCCCAGCCCGGATATTATTCGGTCCAGATGTCAAACAGCGTTCAAACCGAATTGGCAGCGGCAAACCGAAGCGGGGTTGGAAGATTCACGTACCCTGCTAACAGCCCTGCATTTATGAGGATCCAGGCGAAGTCGAGCAATGTTTTCCATTCCGGCTCGATCAGCTTCGACCAGACGGCAAAAACGGTCTCGGGCTACGCCATGAGCGGAGATTTCTGCACAGGCCCGGGTACCTACAAAGTATACTTCCATGCCGCATTCGATCGCCCCTTCATGGCAACGACGTCCGGATCGACCGCGACGCTTACCTTCACCGATGCATCCGCTGCCTCAACGATATCGACCGCTGTTACCATGAAGGTCGGCATATCGTATGTGAGCGTCGAGAATGCCAAGGCCAACCTTGCTGCGGAAATCGGCGCGCTGAATTTCGAAGCCGTGCGCAAGCTGGCGAACGATACCTGGCAAAAGCGCCTCAACGCCATTCAGGTCGAAGGCGGCAGCAAGAAAGAAAGGACGACCTTCTACACGGCCATGTATCATGCCTTCCTGGCGCCAAGCACCTTCAGCGACGTCAACGGCGAATATATCAGCTTCAACAGTGCCGCGACGGTAAAGAAGGCACCGGAGGGCCACGTCCAGTACACAACATTCTCCAGCTGGGACACTTATAGATCGCTGGTGCCGCTTCAGGCATTGCTGGCTCCCGAAGAAGTGGGCGACATGATGCAATCGCTCGTCTTCGATGCTGAAGACTGCGGCGGCACATTCCCGATGTGGTCGGAAGGCAACACCAACAGCAACATCATGCCTGGCGACGGCGCTTCGATCATTGTCGCGCAGGCCCATGCCTTTGGCGCGCGAGAGTTCGATACACAGAAGGCGCGCGCCATAATGCTTGACACTGCATTTGGCCGCAAAACTCAATGTCGCAACGTGACCACGCTGCCCGGCCTCAAAGGCTATATGGAACTCGGTTATCTCGCAGATGATACCTGGGGCGAACGTCAGCCCACCTCCACCAATATGGAATATGCCAGCACCGACTTTGCCGTTTCGCGCTTCTCAAGTGCGGTCCCGGCTGCGGATCCACAAATCGTGGCAGGCACAGCGGCGAACGAGCCCAAAACCTTGCTTGCTCGCTCGAGCAATTGGGCAAATCTGTTCAACCCCAACTGGCGCAACATCGAAAAGCAGCCTTATCCGCAACTGCAGCCTCGCAACAAGGATGCCAGCTGGACGAAATATTTGCCCGTCTCCACGTGGGACAATGACTACCGTGAAGGCAATGCCGAGCAGTATACCTTCATGGTTCCGCACGACCTTCGGGGTCTGCTCGCCAGGCTGGTGGTGGATACGGACAAGGACAAGGGAGGCGAAAAGGACGGCATTGCCCGCCTCGACGAATTCACCAAGAACCTCAATGGCGGCTGGAGCTATCAACCCGCGAGATTATGGATCGGCAACGAACCGGGATTCCTGACGCCGTGGCTTTATAACTGGACCAGCCAGCCGCACAAGACGCAGGCACTCGTCCGGCGTATCGTCGATGACCAGTTCTCAGCCACGCCGTCCGGTCTTCCGGGCAATGATGATGAAGGCGCACTGTCTGGGCTCTATATCTGGGCCGCCCTCGGGCTTTATCCGGAAATTCCTGCGGTTCCGGGCTTTGCATTGAACAGCCCGCTTTTCCCGCGAGCTACCATTAAACTCGGCAATGGCAAGGTCGTTACCATCACCGGTGACAAGGCGCCAAGCAAATATATCCAGAGACTGACCGTCAACGGAGTCGACCACGACAGCCCGTGGATCGATCTCGACAAGCTGTCTTCAGGGGCCCGCCTGGATTTCACGCTGGGCGACAAGCCAAGTTGCTGGGGTTCAAATCCGCCTTCGGCGCTGCTGCCACCGTCCTTTGCACCGGACGGGACGCAGACCCCACGGTTGAAACCCGAAACGGAATGCGGCACAAGCGGATGATCCCGCCGCACGAAGCATTAAAAAGGGCTCCCGTCGGAGCCCTTTTCAATTCATATACCGGAAAGCCGCAATGCGAGGATTAGCGAACGATGACTTTGGCGCCGACCGGGGCTCGATTATAAAGATCGATGATGTCCTGGTTCATCAGGCGAATGCAGCCTGACGACATCGCCTTGCCGATCGACCACCATTCCGGCGTGCCATGAAGGCGGTAACCCGTGTCACCACCCTTGTTGAAAAGGTAGAGGGCGCGGGCGCCGAGCGGATTTGTCAGGCCCGGATCCATGCCGTCGCGGAACTCGGCAAGTTTCGGCTGGCGCGCGATCATTTCCCGCGGCGGGGTCCATGTCGGCCATTCGCGCTTCAAGGCGACGCGCGCGCTGCCGGACCATTCGAAACCTTGCTTACCGACCCCGATGCCGTAACGCATCGCCCGGCCATCACCGAGGACGTAGTAGAGGTACTTAGCCTTCGTATCGACGATGATCGTGCCAGGCGCTTCCGAGCCATCGTAGTTGACTTCCTGGCGCAAATACTGGGTAGGGATCTTGGCACGCGGAACCGCTGGAATTACGTAGCCCGCATCAACGACCGAATTGTAGGACGCAGTCGAGTAGCTGAGCCCGATCGTCGAACAGCCGGTCAAAGCAGTTGCACTTATCAGTCCAACCGCAAGGACGATAGTCTTCAGTTGCATGGTCACCCCAGTGAATAGTTGCACGAATCGGCGTTTGGTTTTTGCTGGTGCCTCTCTTGCGCCTATATTGTTAATGCCTGATTAACCGTAAAGCGCAGTATTCCGTTAACCATGTTTTCATCAACCTGGCGATGTGTTTTCTTTCACCTCGTTGCAGATTTGCCGGTATTGTCTCGTTTATGCCACTCGTCTCTCTAGGTCAGACAAGCCCATTGATAGATGGTCGCCAGTCGGAAAACGCCATGCTGGTGCGGCGCGGCGTCCAACGGCTCTTCCTCGAACTCGGCCTTGCGGTCATGCCGGAATTGCCGCTCGCCTCGGGCCGGCGTGCAGATCTCGTCGCCTTGACGCGTACGGGCGAGATTTGGATCGTTGAAATCAAATCCTCGATTGAGGATTGGCGCGTGGACCGCAAATGGCCAATCTACCGCCAGCATTGCGACCGGCTATTCTTTGCGACGCATCCTGGCGTTCCTGCCGATATTTTCCCGGAGGATTGCGGTTTCATTCTATCTGACGGATATGGTGCGGAGATCATTCGCGACGCACCAGAGCACAAATTGCCGGTTGCCACGCGCAGGGCAATGACGTTGCGTTTCGCCCGGGTCAGCGCTGCACGCATGACGCTGGCCGAACTTGCGGGTATCGAATTGCCGAAAACCGATGTGGAATAAGTCTGCCCGGCCTAGCGCGGTGCGCGCTTGGCCAATATGCGCTGCAAGGTGCGGCGATGCATGTTGAGGCGCCGGGCCGTTTCGGAAACATTGCGATCGCACATTTCGTAGACGCGCTGGATATGCTCCCAGCGCACCCGGTCAGCCGACATCGGATTTTCCGGCGGCGCCACTTTCTCCCCCGATCGGCGGGTCAATGCCGCGAAGACCTCATCTGCATCAGCCGGCTTTGAAAGGTAATCGATGGCGCCGAGTTTGACGGCGTTCACCGCGGTCGCGATATTTCCATAGCCAGTCAGGACGATCGCGCGCGTGTCCTCGCGGCGAGCACGGATTGCCTCGATAATGTCGAGGCCATTGCCGTCGCCAAGGCGCATGTCGACAACCGCATAGGCAGGTGCGTTGATCTTGACGCTCGCAAGGCCCGCCTCAACCGAGTCTGCAATCGCGACTGTAAAGCCGCGTGCTTCCATCGCACGCGCAAGCCGCTGCAAGAAGGGCTTGTCGTCGTCAACCAGTAGAAGTGTCCGATCGCCGCCGATCGCTTCAATATCGTCCTGATCCGTATTTTCCATCAGGTTTTCCTGCTCATTCTCTGTAAATATACGACGTTAATGGTTCGCAATGAATAAAAAGTCAAAGATTATCCATCAGTAAGCAATTGTTGACGCGGCCAGGTAACGACGACTTCTGCGCCTTGCCCAGGATCGTTGCGATTGCGGAAGGTGATCGCTGCGCCCGAACGTTCGAGCAGCGTCTTCGCGATGAAGAGACCGAGGCCCAACCCACCGCCGTGCTCATTGATCGCGCGGTCGCGCCCCGTGGTGTAGGGCTCGCCGATGCGGTCGAGAATGTCGGGGGCAAAGCCCTTGCCATCGTCGCTGATGACGATCTCGACGGTCTTGTCGCTCCAACCCCAATTGACGTTGATCGTTTCGCGGGCGAAGTCGACGGCATTCTCGACGAGATTGCCCAGCCCATAAATAATGCCCGGGTTGCGGCGGATAATCGGCTCGTTGCCTTCCCCGCGCATCTTTGTCACCACGATATTGATACCGAAATTGCGGTTGGGCTCAATGACCTCTTCGATCAGCGAAGAAATCTTCAGGCGCGACATGTGCTCTTCACTGGTCGACGAAAGACTGGTCAGCCGTTTCAGGATTTCGCGGCAACGCTCGGTCTGCGAGCGGAGAAGGTCGATATCCTCGGCAAATCGATCGTCCTTCTTGAGGCTGCGCTCCATTTCCTTGGCAACGAGCGCGATGGTCGCAAGCGGCGTGCCAAGTTCATGCGCCGCAGCCGCTGCGAGGCCATCGAGTGCCGAGAGATGCTGCTCGCGCTGCAGGATGAGTTCGGTGGCGTTGAGGGCGTCGGCCAGCAGCCGCGCTTCCTCGGCAACGCGGTAGGCATAGACGGCGGTAAATGCGAGGGCAGAAACGACGGAACACCACACGCCCGCGATCAATACGAACGGCAGCTGCATGGTGTCGCCCTCATACCAGGGCAAGGGCAGATAGACGTAAGCCAGCAGCGTCGCGCAGGCTGTCACCAGGAGGCCGAGCGCCGTGGTCGCATAGGCGGGCAGTGACGTGGCCGAAATGATCACCGGGACGATCATCAGGACGGCGAACGGATTCTGCAGCCCGCCGGTCATATAGAGCAGCCCCGCCACCTGCAATATGTCGAACGCCAGCACGGTGATGGCGGCCCGTGGCTCCAGGCGATGATTGATCGGATAGCGGAACGACATCAGGAGGTTCAGCCAGGCCGAGCAAGCGATCAAGGCAAAGCAGATGCTGATTGGAAAGGGAAACTTCAGATAGAGTGCAACGAAGAGAACGGCGATGCTTTGTCCTGCCACCGCAAGCCAGCGCAGGCGGATGAGCGTCGTCAGTCGCAGCCGGCGCGATAGATACGATGAGCGTGTCTGGAAATCCTGAACCATGGGCGTGATTTAGAACAAACGTGACTGAAATGGAAACATGATTCCGATGGGGTATCGCTGGCATCGCCGCCTCCCCGCGGATTGTCACGCGATCCTTGCGGAAACTCAGGTTCCCCGCGGTTTTGCGCGGGCAGTGGGCGCCGCACTGGCCGGGTCTTCCGGCCAGACATGTCTGGGATAGCGGCCGCGCATTTCGCTGCGCACGTCAGCCCAGGAGCCGTTCCAGAAACCCGGGAGATCGCGCGTGATCTGGATGGGCCGATGCGCCGGCGAGAGCAACTCCAGAAGGAGCGGGACCGTTCCGCCAGCAATGGATGGATGCGTGCCGAGCCCGAACAACTCCTGGACGCGAACGGCGAGAACCGGTTCTTCCGCCTCGTAGCGGATTGGAATGTTCGACCCTGTCGGCACTTCGAAGTGCGTCGGCGCCAGGGTATCGATCTTGCGCTGCAGCTCATACGGTACCAGAGAGCGCAGACCATCGGTGATCGCGTGCCCGGATATCTGGCCGAGCTGCGCGGTTCCGTTGAGATAAGGCAGAAGCCAGTCCTCAAGCCTATCGATCAACGATTTGTCGTCCATTGGCGGCCAGGGCGCGCCGAGGCCCCGATGCAGCCAGGTGAGACGCCGCCGCAATATTATTGCCTCTTTTGACCAGGGAAGGATGTCCAGCCCGCGGTCGCGCACGGTGGCGACAATACCGCGATCGGCCTCTTCGCCTGAGGGGGCTGGAAGGGTCTTCTCTGAAAGCGCAATGGCGCCGATACGCGTTGCCTCGCGCGCCTGCAGCGCATTTTGGGCCGGGTCGTAGCTGACCTGCCTGCCGCTGACGATGCGATCAGCGAGCGCGGCTCGTATCTCGGCCTCAGTGATTTCCGCTGCCGCGAGGATGCGCGCGCGTCCCGCTCGGCCAGCCAGATCAGCCACGACAAGCCATGGCGATTTCGCCAGCGATGTTGCCGGATCAAGTTCGCCGCCGCGGCCATTGGCGAGCGTAAACTGGCCGTTGCCCCGCGCCTTGGCGATACGGTCGGGATAGGCATCGATAAGGAGGCGCCCGGCGCTTTCCTCGGTGTCGACTTTCCTCACATCGCTGCCGGCGAGGCGTTTCGCCAGTCCGCGCGCACGCATCGCGCGATCGCCGCGCTCGCGTTGAAAGCGTGACAGTCGCTCTTCCATATCGACGTCATTGCCGCCGAGGCCGCGCTCGGTCAGAAGCAACGCGAGTTCGGCGGCGCGCATGCCTTGGCCGCGTTCGCGCGCGGCCAGCACCATATGTGCGAGCCGGGCCGGCAAAGCGAGCCTGCGCATAGCCTCGCCCATGGAGGTAATGCGATCATCTTTGAGCGCTCCGAGTTCGCCGAGCAGTGTCTTCGCTTCCTTGATCGCCGGCATGGGCGGCGCATCGAGAAAGGCGAGGCTCGCCGGATCGGTGACGCCCCAGGCGGCGCAATCAAGGACGAGGCCCGAGAGATCCGCCTCGAGTATTTCCGGCGGAGAAAAGGCTTCGAGTGCGGCGGTCTGTTCGGCCCGCCACAGCCGCAGCGCTGTTCCGGCTTGAGTGCGTCCGGCGCGACCGGCGCGTTGATCGACGGCGGCACGGGAGGCCCGCACCGTTTCCAATCGTGTGAGACCCGTTGCCGGTTCAAATTTCGGCAGCCGCGCCAGACCGCTGTCGATGACGGCGCGCACGCCATCGATTGTAATGGAGGTTTCGGCGATCGAAGTGGCGAGCACCACCTTGCGCTTGCCTGGGGGAGCCGGGCTGATAGCCGCGTCCTGGTCGCGGCCCTCCAGCGCGCCATAGAGCGGCGTGACATAGGTATCCGCGGGAACGCGCCCCTCGAGTGCCTGCATCGTGCGCTCAATCTCGCGCTGCCCGGGTAGAAAGGCGAGGATGCTCCCCCCTTGCTCGGCGAGTGTGTCACGCACCGCCCGCGCCATCGCATCCTCGATCTTATCGTCAGGCTTGCGCTCCCGATAACGGATGTCGACGGGATAGGACCTGCCTTTGCTTTCAAGTACAGGCGCGTCTCCGAGCAGCTTGGCCACCCGCGCACCATCGAGTGTCGCCGACATGACCAGAAGTTTCAGGTCGGGCCGCAGCGCCGCCTGCACGTCGAGCGCGAGCGCAAGACCGAAGTCGGCATCAAGGCTGCGCTCGTGAAACTCGTCAAAAAGCACGATGGCGATGCCGGACAATCCAGGATCATCGAGGATCATCCGGGCGAACACGCCTTCCGTGACAACCAATACACGAGTCCTGGCCGAGACCTTGCTTTCGAGCCGCATGCGGTAACCGACGGTATCACCCACATTCTCTCCAAGGAGACTCGCCATCCGGCTCGCGGCAGCGCGAGCGGCAAGGCGGCGCGGCTCCAGCAGGACGATCGTCCCATCGCCGCGCCAGGGTGTATCAAGCAGATGCAGCGGGACAAGCGTGGTCTTGCCCGCGCCGGGCGGTGCGACAAGAACGGCAGCGTTCCCGGGCTCCAGCGCATCATCGAGCGCAGGCAGTATTTCAGTGACAGGAAGGGGCGGCAGTTCTTTCACGGGTCAAGTCCAGTATCAGAATGCAAGCCTTTTGACAGGGTTCGGGTCGCCAAGTCCAGTAGGATGACACCAGTGCCGTTTGGAACGAGAAATGTCGCGGTTCGGATTGACGACCCCCGATGCCTTCCCGATAGTGCGCCAAAGCAAATCACACAGTGCTGATTGAGACGCATCAGGAGATATTCATGAAATCGCGCGCCGCCGTCGCCTGGGAGGCAAACAAGCCCCTCACCATCGAAACGATCGAGATCAGCGGCCCGAAGCCCGGTGAAGTGCTCGTCGAAATCATGGCAACCGGCGTTTGCCACACGGATGCCTACACACTTTCGGGACTTGATTCCGAAGGGAAATTCCCGGCGATTCTCGGCCACGAAGGCGCCGGCATCGTGCGCGAAGTCGGCGCGGGTGTTACGTCCTTGCGCGTTGGTGATCACGTCATTCCGCTCTATACGCCCGAGTGCCGGCAGTGCAAGACATGCCTGTCGCAGCGTTCGAACCTCTGCACCGCCATCCGCGCCACGCAAGGCCAGGGCGTGATGCCGGACGGCACCAGCCGCTTCTCCTGCGATGGCGGCGAAGTCTTCCACTACATGGGTTGCTCGACCTTCTCGAACTTCACCGTTCTGCCGGAGATCGCTCTTGCCAAGGTGCGCGAGGACGCGCCTTTCGACAAGATCTGTTATATCGGTTGCGGTGTCACCACCGGAATCGGTGCGGTCATTTATACGGGCAAGGTTTGGCCCGGCGCCAATGTCGTCGTCTTCGGTCTCGGCGGCATCGGCCTCAATGTCATCCAGGGCGCCCGCATGGTCGGCGCCGACAAGATCATCGGTGTCGACATCAACCCCGGCAAGGTGGCAATGGCGAAGCAATTCGGCATGACCGATTTCGTCAATCCAACGGAGGCCGGCAATGACAAGGTCGTTCAGGCTATCCAGGAATTGACCGACGGCGGCGCCGACTTCTCGTTCGATGCCACCGGCAACACCAATGTCATGCGCCAGGCACTCGAATGCTGTCATCGCGGCTGGGGCACCAGCATCGTCATCGGCGTTGCCGAAGCCGGCAAGGAAATTTCCACGCGGCCATTCCAGCTCGTCACCGGGCGCAACTGGCGCGGCACGGCCTTTGGCGGCGCACGGGGCCGCACCGACGTTCCGAAAATCGTCGACTGGTACATGGAGGGCAAGATCGACATCGACTCGCTCATCACCCATACGATGCCGCTCGCCGAGATCAACACGGCGTTCGACCTCATGCACGAGGGCAAATCGATCCGTTCGGTCGTTACCTTCTGATGGAATGGGGCGTATATAAGGTCGTCTTGTGCGGTCTGGACGAGCTGCGCCCGCGCGAACTCTACGACATGCTCAAAATGCGTGTCGATGTCTTCGTCGTCGAGCAGAAGTGCCCGTATCCGGAGTTGGACGGCAAGGATGCGGATGCATTGCACCTTCGCCTGATGGACGGAGCGACCCTTGTTGCGAGCGCTCGGATCCGCAAGCCGGCTACGGACGACCATGCAGCGCGTATCGGGCGCGTTGTCGTCTCGCCGGAGCATCGCGGCAAGCGCCTCGGCGAAAGGCTGATGGTCGAGGCAATCGCCCAATGCGAACGCCTCTATTCGGAGTGCCCGATCGAGCTTTCCGCACAGAGCCACCTCAAGGGGTTTTATGAGTCGTTCGGTTTCATACCAGTGTCGGAGGAATATCTCGAGGATGATATTCCACACATCGACATGCAGCGGCCGGCCGCTGTCGCAACGGATTAGGCGGGGTCTAGGCCCTCATGTGGAAACGTCATAATCCCTTTTACATCGCCGCCGTCGTCGGCCTCGTCGTTTTCGTTTTGGCGGCGTTCAAGCTTTCACCGCGCATTGCCGCGGCCGTTGCTGCCAACGCCTTCTTCGTCATCTATCTCGTCCTGTCGGCTTTCAAGGTGCACCGGCTGACGCCCGAATACCTGCGAAACAACGCAGCCAAGTCGGACGAGCCTGTCGGCATCATCTTCGCCGTGACATTCGGCACGGTCCTGATGGCGGTCGGCTCGTTGTTCGCTCTGATCAATTCCGGCCAGGACAAGCATCCGGTCGACCTGGCACTAACACTCGCGGCAGTACCGCTCGGCTGGCTGACGATCCACATGATGACGGCAATTCACTATGCCCATATGTATTGGCAACCGGACGAGGATGCGGAAGGCGGTACTGCCAAGCGTCGCCATCATGCCGGCGGGCTCGATTTTCCCGGCGGCAAGGAGCCGGGAGGCATCGAGTTTGTCTATTTCTCCTACATCATCGGTATGACGGCCCAGACCTCCGACACGTCGATCACCAGTTCGCAGATGCGCAGGATCAATCTCGTCCACGCCATCGTTTCATTCTTCTTCAACACGGTGTTGGTCGCTGCCGCGGTGAATGTCGCCGTCGCCCTCGGTCAACCGCAATGACACGGAACCGAGCCATGGAAACGCTATCCTCCGCCAAGAGCTTCGACGGAATGCAGGGTGTCTATCGCCATCACAGCGATACGTGCCAGTGCGACATGACTTTTGCGCTGTTCCTGCCGCCGCAGGCGAAAGACGGCCCGGTGCCCTTGCTCTGGTATCTCTCCGGCCTCACCTGCACGCATCAGAACGTCATGGACAAGGGCGAGTACCGCCGTGCCGCCGCAGAACACGGCATCGCCATCATCTGCCCGGACACGAGCCCGCGCGGCGAGCATGTACCGGACGAGAAGGACAATTGGCAGTTCGGCAGCGGCGCCGGCTTCTACCTCGATGCGACGGAAGCGCCCTGGTCCACCAACTATCGCATGGCGAGCTACGTCGGCGAGGAACTACCGGCGCTGGTGGCAGCCAGTTTCCCGGTGGACATGGACCGCCAGGGCATATTCGGCCATTCCATGGGCGGCCACGGCGCAATAACGCAGGCGCTGAAACATCCGGGGCGCTTCAAGTCCGTTTCCGCCTTCGCGCCGATCGCGCGGCCCATGGTTGCCGGCTGGTCGCGCCCGGCCTTCGAGAAATATCTCGGCCCGGACGAGACCAAATGGCGCGCCTATGACAGCGTTGCACTCATCGAGGATGGTTACCGTGTGCCTGGGTTGTTGGTCGACCAGGGCAAGGCGGACGGATTCCTCGAAGACGGCTTGCGGCCCTGGCTCCTGGAGGAAGCCTGTACCAGGGCGAGCATTCCGCTGACGCTCAACATGCGTGACGGCTACGATCATTCGTACTTCTTCATCTCGACATTCATGGCCGATCATATCGCCTGGCATGCGGAGCGGTTGAAGTGATCGCGCGGGCCTTACTCGAACACGATTGAAGGGGCGGCGCGGCCGCCCCTTGCCGACTGCAACTGGTCCCAAACCTTGGCGGCGATATCGCGGTAGGCCTGCGCCTGCGGGCCCTCCGGGTTGCTGACCACTACCGGCCGGCCGCTGTCTGAGGTTTCACGGATCTCCATGACCAGCGGCACCTCGCCGAGGAATGGCACGCCGAGGCGTTCCGCCTCCCTGCGCGCGCCGCCATGGCCAAAAATATCGTAGCGGGCGCCCGTATCCGGCGCGATGAAATAGCTCATATTCTCGACAATGCCGAGGAGCGGCACATCCACCTTCTTGAACATGTTGAGGCCCTTGCGCGCATCGATCAGCGCGAGATCCTGCGGCGTCGAGACGATGACTGCGCCGGCAAGGGGCACCTGCTGGGCCATGGTCAGTTGCGCGTCGCCGGTGCCGGGCGGCATGTCGACGACGAGAACGTCGAGGTCGCCCCACTCCACCTCGCGCAACATCTGCGTCAGTGCCGACATGACCATCGGGCCGCGCCAGATCATCGGCGTCTCCTCTTCGACGAGGAAGCCGATCGACATGACTTTCAGGCCATAACCTTCCATGGGCTTGAGCACTCGGCCAGAAACCACTTCGGGCTTGCCGTGAATGTTGAGCAGCCGGGGCATCGACGGCCCGTAAATATCCGCGTCGAGGATGCCGACACGCTGGCCATTGGCGCTAAGGCCGAGCGCAAGATTGACCGCCGTCGTCGACTTGCCGACGCCGCCCTTGCCCGAGGCGACGGCGATGATCGCGCCCACACCCGGAACGCCGGCCTTGACCGGCGCCGTTCCATGCGCGTGGGGCTGTGCACCTTGGGCGGGTACACGTGGCGGGGGGGTGGCGCCTGCAGGCGCGGGACGCTGGGCCGGGCGGGGCGACGGCGTTATCCGAGGCGCATCATCGCTGGTCGGTCCGCCCTTCTTTTCGGCGGTCAACGCAACGACGGCGCCGGCAACACCCGGCATCGCCCTGACGACGCGCTCGGCAGCGGCGCGCAGCGGCTCCAGTTCCTGGGCACGGGACACAGGTACGGTGATCGAGAAAAACACCTTGTTGTCGGCAATGAATATATCCGAAACGAGACCAAGCTCGACGATGTTGCTGTTGAAATCCGGGCCCGTCACTGTCTTCAGCTGTTCAAGGACCTGATCTTTTGTGACGTCTGCCATTGGGAAATCCATTCCTGTCATTCTTCGAGGATTCAAATAGTGCAGTTGCATCCAAACGCCAATCATCATTTGCGTCGAGTGCTTGCCGAGCAGCGGCCCTTGCCGATCAGAGTTGCGTCACCATGCGATGCGATCCCGGGTGGATCATGCGCACGAAAGTGATGGGCTTCTGCGGAAGATACGTCAGGCGTTCAATGATGAAGACCGGATCATTCTCGTCGAGGCTGAGGGTGTCCGCCTCATCGGCGCCGGCCAATCCCGCATGAAAGACGATTTCGGCTTGCGAGAACGGCGAGTGCGTGACCAGCCATTCATTCGGGCTGATCGTCTCGAAGGTTTCGTGGCGGATCGAGGGAACGGCGTCGAGATTGATCCAGCGGTCCTCGTATTGATACGGCTTGTCATCGGAAAGATGCAGGCAGCGCACATGCAGCATGTCCTTGGGCTTGCCTAACCCAAGGCGCTTGGTCACGCATTCCGGCGCCTTTTCAACCCCGTTGGAAAGCAGGCGGAATTGATAAACGCCGCCCTTGTTCTCGATCTCCTGGCGCACGATCGGAATGACGAAGCGTGCCTCACGCATGGGATGCAGCGCAACGCGCGTTCCGGCCTTGCGCTTGCGCACCAGCACGCCGCCGCGCGCCAGTTCCTGCAGCGCGCGGTTCACCGTTGCGCGGGCGCAGCCGAACTCGACGGCGAGCACCTCTTCACCGGGGATGAGCGCTCCAGGCGCCCAGACGCGCTCGGCGATGCGCCGCGCCATCTCCGCCTTGATCGCATGGAATGATTTGCGCGCCGCTGCAGTCACACTCTCTCCAGAATAGACGCGAGGCGCGCCTTGTAGGTCTTCAGTATTGCTGCCCGGTCGCGATGCCGCCCTTCTTGCACGACATGCCGACCCGCCGACCAGACATCACTGATGGCATGTCTGTCACCTGCAAATATCCAGCCGTCAAGCAACCTGTCACCCGAAAGGCCCAGAAGCGTGGCATTTTCAGTATCCAGAGCGATCATATCCGCCCAATTGCCCGGTTCGAGACTGCCGGAGCTGCGGCCCAGCGCCTGCGCCCCGCCCTGTAGCGCAGCGTCGTAGAGCGTGCGGCCACAGGATTTGCCGTCACGCGCAAGCGTAACCCGTGAAACGTCGCGCAAACGCTGGCTATATTCCAGCTGGCGCAACTCTTCCGACGGCGAAATACGGATGTTGGAGTCAGAACCGGTGCCGAAGCGGCCGCCCGCATTCAAGTAGTGGACGCCGTTGAAAATGCCATCACCAAGATTGGCTTCGGTGATCGGGCAAAGGCCGACGACAGCGCCACTCGCCGCGACGCGCGCCGTCTCACCTTCATTCATGTGTGTCGAATGAATGAGGCACCAGCGTTCGCTGACCGGCATATGGTCGAGAAGCCAGCTCATCGAGCGCTGGCCGTAAGCCGCCTGGACTTCCTCGAGTTCCGGTATCTGCTCGGCAATGTGGATGTGGAAGGGAACGCCCGGGAATTGCTGTTCCAGAGCCTGCAAATCGCGCTCGTTGACGGCTCTGATCGAGTGTGGGGCAACACCGAACCCGGCATCGGGGCTGACGCTGCGCGCAGCTTTTTTGGCTTCTTCCGCGAGCTTCAAGTAGTGGTCGAGATCATTGCCGAAGCGCAACTGTCCACCGGCAAGTGCGCGGCCATCCACGCCGCCCTGCATATAGGCTACCGGCAAGATCGTCAGACCAATGCCCGCCGTGCCTGCTGCGGCGGCGATCCGCTCCGACAATTCGCCGAACTTCGCATACGTCCCGCCGCCCGGCTGATGGTGCACATAGTGGAATTCGGCAACGCTGGAATAGCCGGATTCCAACATTTCGACGAAAGCAAAGGCGGCGATCGCTTCGATATCCTCAGGATCGAGAATATCAAGGAAGCGATACATGATCTCGCGCCAAGTCCAGAAGCTGTCGCGACCTGCGGGGCTGCGCGACTCGGAAAGTCCGGCCATGGCCCGCTGAAACGTATGGCTGTGCAGGTTGGCCTGTGCCGGAAGAAGCACATCGACCGCATAAGCGCCTGATTCCAGACCGCTTTCTGGCGTTACCGACACGATGCGCCCAGTCGCGTCCACGCGGATGAGAACGTCACTTTCCCAGCCTATCGTCGTTAGGGCCTTGCGCGCAAAAACTGATTTCGTGGCCTCGCTCATTTCTTCTCCTGCACCCAATTGACATAATATGTATATACATAATAATGATATGAGCAAGACCATAATGGGGACGCAGCCAAGGCCAATGAGAAAAATCCTTTCGGGACTTCGCATCGCATCGCTGGAGGAGACCGGCACGCCCTACGGCTTGATCGAGAATGGCGCGATCGGCATCGAAGGCGATTGCATCGCCTGGGTCGGACAGGGCGTTCCTGGCGATTGGAGCAGCGTCGAGCGCGAGGATTTCGGCGGTAGGCTCGCAACGCCGGCGCTCATCGACTGCCACACGCATCTTGTTTTCGGCGGCGACCGCGCCCGCGAGTTCGAAATGCGGCTCGAAGGGGCGACGTATGAGGAAATCGCGCGTGCCGGCGGCGGGATCGTTTCCTCGGTTAAGTCCACCAACAGTCTCAGCGAAGACGAATTGGTAGCTGAGAGTCTTCCGCGACTGGACACGCTGCTGGCGGAGGGAATCTCGACCGTCGAGATCAAGTCCGGCTATGGTCTCAACATCGAGGCCGAGCTCAAGATGCTGCGTGTCGCCCGCAGGCTTGGCGCAATGCGTCCGGTCAGGATCAAAACGAGCTATCTCGGGGCCCATGCCGTGCCGCCGGAATATAGAGGTCGCGCTGACGACTATATCACGGAAGTCGTGTTGCCGGGCCTTGATGCGGCCCACGCGGAAGGGCTTGTCGATGCCGTCGACGGCTTCTGCGAGGGCATTGCGTTTTCGCCCGAACAGATCTCCCGGGTTTTCGATAGGGCCAAAAGCCTCGGCCTGCCTGTGAAACTTCATGCCGAGCAACTTTCCAACCTTGGTGGTGCCAAGCTTGCCGCTTCGTTTGGCGCGTTGTCCGCCGATCATCTGGAGTACCTCGACGAAGAAGGCGCGAAGGCCATGGCGAACGCAGGAACGGTTGCAGTGTTGTTGCCCGGTGCATTCTACGCATTGAGGGAAGAGCGTGCGCCACCAGTTAAGATCTTGCGCGATGCAGGCGTGCGTATGGCCGTTGCGACGGATTGCAATCCGGGCACATCACCCCTCACCTCGCTGCTTCTCACAATGAACATGGCCTGCACGCTGTTCCGACTGACCGTGGAGGAAGCGCTCGCCGGAGCGACGCGCGAAGCCGCGCGTGCGCTTAGCCTCAACGCGGATATCGGCACGATCGCGCCCGGAAAACGCGCCGAGATCGCCATCTGGAATGCAGAGCAACCAGCGGAGCTCTGCTACCGCATCGGCTTCAACCCCCTTCACCAGCTCTTATTGAAAGCGTAACAATGACCATTGTTCTCCACCCCGGCTCCGTGCCAATTTCAGCATTGGATACAATCTATTGGCAAGGAGAAGCCGCGCGGCTCGACCCGTCGTTCCGAACCGGGATCGAGGCAGCAGCGGCACGCATCGCTGAAATTGCCGGCGGCGACGCTCCGGTCTACGGCATCAACACAGGCTTCGGAAAACTTGCAAGCATCAAGGTCGCGCCAGCCGATGTGACGACGCTGCAACGCAATCTAATCCTTTCCCACTGCTGTGGCGTCGGTAATCCTCTGCCGGAGAATATTGTTCGCCTGATCATGGCGCTGAAGCTGATCTCGCTCGGGCGCGGCGCTTCCGGCGTCCGGTTCGATCTGATCAGCCTGATCGAGGGCATGCTCGATAAGGGTGTTATCCCCGTCATCCCAGAAAAGGGCTCCGTCGGTGCTTCGGGCGATCTCGCCCCGCTCGCGCACATGGCGGCAGCCATGATCGGCGAGGGCGACGTCGTTTTCGGCGGAAGCCGGATGCCGGCCGCGGAAGGTCTTGCCAAGGCCGGGCTCAGGCCAGTCGTTCTGGCGGCCAAGGAGGGCCTTGCGCTCATCAACGGCACGCAGGTCTCGACGGCACTGGCCCTTGCCGGCCTCTTCCGTGCCCACCGCGCCGCCCAATCGGCGCTGGTTACTGGCGCGCTGTCGACCGATGCGGCCATGGGCTCCTCCGCCCCCTTTCACTCCGATATTCACACCTTACGCGGACATCGCGGCCAGATCGACACCGGCGCTGCCCTGCGCCGGTTGCTAGAGAATTCCCCGATCCGCGAGAGCCACATCGAGGGCGACGAGCGCGTCCAGGACCCCTACTGCATCCGCTGCCAGCCGCAGGTTGACGGAGCGTGCCTCGATCTTCTGCGCATGGCCGCCCGCACACTCGAAATCGAAGCCAATGCCGTCACGGATAATCCGCTCGTCCTCAGCGATGGTTCGGTGGTTTCCGGTGGCAATTTCCATGCCGAGCCCGTTGCTTTCGCGGCGGACCAGATCGCGCTCGCGATTTGCGAAATCGGTTCGATCGCGCAGCGCCGCATCGCTTTGCTTGTCGATCCAGCATTGAGCTATGGCCTGCCAGCCTTCCTCGCTCGCAAGCCCGGCCTGAATTCCGGATTGATGATTGCCGAGGTCACCTCCGCCGCGCTCATGTCCGAGAACAAGCAGATGTCGCATCCGGCTTCGGTCGACTCGACCCCGACATCGGCCAACCAGGAAGATCACGTGTCCATGGCCTGCCATGGCGCGCGCCGGCTCCTGCAGATGACGGACAATCTCTTCTCGATCATCGGGATCGAGGCCCTCACTGCCGCCCAAGGTATCGACCTGCGCAGCCCGCTTCAAACCAGCCCGGAACTTACCCGAGCCCACGGCGTTATCCGCTCGGCGGTACCGACACTTCACGACGACCGCTACATGGCGCCGGATCTCAAAGCCGTGAGCGACTTGGTCGCCTCGGGCAAGCTTAATGCTGCGATCTCTGCCGATATTCTACCAACTCTGGATACAGGCCTATGAGTGTTGTCGAGGTCAAACCGGGATCGTCGCCGATCATCCTCGGATTTCCGCATACCGGGATCGACGTACCCGCCGAAATATGGACCCGTCTCAACGAGAACGGCCAGCGCCTGGCCGATACGGATTGGCACGTCGACCAGTTGTATGACGGACTTCTGCCGGGTGTTTCGACCGTAAGGGCGACCTTTCATCGCTACGTCATCGACGCAAACAGAGATCCCGCCGGCGGCAGCCTCTATCCCGGACAGAACACAACGGCGCTTATCCCGGAAACCGATTTCGACGGCAAGCCGATCTGGCGCGACGGCGAGCAACCGACGCCCGCTGATACTAAGCTCCGGCTCGAACAATTCCATCGGCCCTATCACGATGCGTTGATGGAGGAGATCAAGCGGGTGCGCAAGGCGCATGGCATGGCAATCCTCTATGATTGCCATTCGATCCGCTCGCATGTTCCGTTTTTGTTTCAGGGCAAGCTGCCGGATTTCAACATCGGCACCAATGAGGGAGCGAGCTGTTCTCCGGAAATTGCCTCCGCTGTCGGACGCGTAGCCTTCGCGGCCCGGGGTTACGACGCCGTCATCAACGGGCGATTCAAAGGCGGCTGGACGACGCGCCACTATGGCAAGCCTTCTTCCAGCATTCACGCCATCCAGATGGAGCTGACCCAATCGTCGCATTTGACGACCGAGGCGCCGCCCTTTGCTTACGACGAGGCCAAGGCCAAAAAATTGCGTAAGCACCTCAAGGACATACTCGAAATCATCGCACAGACTGCCATTAAACTGGGGAGCAGGTAATGAACAATCCGAGGCACAATATCCGGGAGATCCGCAGTCCCCGGGGCAATGAACTCAACACCAAATCCTGGATGACCGAAGCGCCCCTGCGGATGCTTATGAACAATCTCGATCCGGACGTTGCCGAAAATCCCAACGAGCTCGTGGTCTATGGCGGCATCGGCCGCGCCGCGCGTACCTGGGACGATTTCGACAAGATCGTCTCGACGCTGAAGACGCTCAACGAAGATGAAACGCTGCTTGTGCAGTCCGGTAAGCCGGTCGGCGTGTTCAAGACCCACGCCAACGCGCCGCGTGTTCTCATCGCCAATTCGAACCTCGTGCCGCACTGGGCAACGTGGGATCACTTCAATGAACTCGACAAGAAGGGTCTTGCCATGTACGGCCAGATGACCGCGGGTTCGTGGATTTACATTGGAACCCAAGGCATCGTGCAGGGCACGTATGAGACCTTCGTCGAGGCGGGCCGGCAGCATTATGGCGGTAATCTCAAGGGCAAGTGGATCCTGACGGGCGGGCTCGGCGGGATGGGCGGCGCGCAGCCCCTCGCCGCGGTCATGGCCGGGGCTTGCTGCCTCGCGGTCGAGTGCAATCCCGACTCGATCGATTTCCGCCTGCGCACGCGCTATGTCGACGCCAAAGCGGAAACGCTGGATGAGGCACTGGAAATGATCGATCGCTGGACCAAGGCCGGCGAAGCCAAATCCGTTGGTCTGCTCGGCAATACAGCGGATATCCTGCCGGAGTTGGTACGCCGCGGCGTGCGGCCTGACATGGTGACAGACCAGACTTCGGCGCACGATCCGATCAACGGCTATTTGCCGAAGGGCTGGACCCTCGCCGAGTGGCGCGAGAAGCGCGAGAGCGACCCAAAAGCCGTCGAGAAGGCAGCGCGCGCCTCAATGCGGGTGCACGTGGAAGCAATGCTCGCCTTCTGGGATCAAGGCATTCCGACTCTCGACTACGGCAACAACATCCGACAGGTCGCCAAGGACGAAGGTCTTGAAAACGCCTTTGCCTTCCCGGGCTTCGTTCCGGCCTATATCCGCCCTCTCTTCTGTCGCGGCATCGGCCCGTTCCGTTGGGCGGTATTGTCCGGCGATCCGGAGGATATCTACAAGACCGATGCCAAGGTAAAGGAACTCACGCCTGGCAACACGCATCTGCACAACTGGCTCGACATGGCGCGCGAGCGTATCGCCTTCCAGGGCCTGCCGGCGCGTATATGCTGGGTCGGCCTTGGCGACCGCCATCGCCTCGGCCTCGCCTTCAACGAAATGGTGCGAAATGGCGAATTGAAGGCGCCGATCGTGATCGGCCGCGACCATCTCGATTCAGGCTCGGTCGCCTCACCCAACCGCGAAACGGAAGCGATGAAGGATGGCTCGGACGCCGTGTCCGACTGGCCGCTGCTCAATGCGCTCCTCAACACTGCATCGGGCGCGACCTGGGTGTCGCTGCACCACGGTGGCGGCGTCGGCATGGGCTATTCGCAGCATTCCGGCATGGTGATCTGCTGTGACGGCACGGACGACGCGGCAGAGCGCATCGGGCGTGTGCTCTGGAACGATCCGGCGACAGGCGTGATGCGCCATGCCGATGCGGGCTATGAGATCGCCATCGAATGCGCGAGGGAGAAGGGGCTCAATCTGCCCGGTATTCTCGGCTAATGCGTATTCTGCGCGCCAGCCAGCACAAACGCATGCCGTGGAAGAACGGTGCTGGCGTGACCACCGAAATCGCAATTGCCCCCGTGGGTTCTGCGATCGACACGTTCGACTGGCGCATCAGCATGGCGAAGGTGCCGGACTCCGGCCCTTTTTCCAGCTTCGCTGGCATCGACAGGGTTCTGGCAGTGCTCGACGGTGCAATGGATTTGCAGGTGGGTGACGATGAGCCCGTAAGGCTTGGCTCGAGGTCGCCAGCTGCAGAGTTTGCCGGCGATATACCGACGCGTGCCGACGTGATCGATCCGGTAACCGATCTCAACGTCATGGTCCGCCGCGGCAGGTTTGTGGCGTGCGTTACGCGGCTCGGCGAACGGAACGTCACTGCCGGCGCCACCGAGACATTGCTTCTCCTTCGATCCGTTGCCGAGCTCGAAGCAGGCGAAGCACTCGGGATCGACGATGTGGTTCACTTGTCGCGCGGCGAAAAGCTTAACTTCGTCCGCGTGCCCGACCACGCCTGGCTGATCGAGATTGAAGCCCGCTGATATCGCAGTCGCTTTGCCGCATAGATTTCGAAACGACACTGATGTATTTCATTGCCTCGAACTGGAATCGAGGCACTAATGCGCGGAATTTGGCAAGATTGGCGACTGGCGTTGCGCATGCTCTGCGCCATTGCGCTGGTATTCGTTGCCTTCGCACATAAACCGATTGTCGCCGACGCCGATCCCATCGACCTTGCGGCCTATACACTGCCGGACGGCACCATTCCTGTCCTCTGCCTACCCGGCAGCGGCGACCAGGACGACCACCACAAGAGCAGCTGGCATGGCACGGGCTGCGAGGCTTGCCGGCTTTCAGTATCGTTTATCCTCCCGGTACCGCCTTTTGTATCCGGCGCCAAAGTCCAGCCGGCTCAATCACTTGCGACCGAGCGCAAAGCAATCCTGATTGCGCGCAGCCTTTATCCGCCATCGGCGCCGCCGCAAGCCCCACCCCTCGCCTGACATATCTTCGTGCCTTAGCGGCACGTCACGACGGCCTGTGCCGCAACCCGTCATATTTGTCGTCAGACGATCGGATCACCTATGACCATTTCGAGCGTGGCTTCCGAAAAGCCCAATACGATCAGCCTATCACTCTACCGGGCCGTGTGGCGCTGGCATTTCTTTGCCGGGCTTCTGGTCATCCCCTTCATGCTCAACCTTGCCGTTACCGGCAGCCTCTATTTGTTCAAGGACGAGATCGACAATACGGTCTTCGCCTACCGCAATGTCGTCGAACCGAGGGGCGAGGCGATAGCGCCTTCACTCCTCGCTGAGAATGCCAGGGCGGCAGTGCCGGGTTCAAAGGTTTTGCTTTATCGCGCACCAGCGGAACCGAGCCAATCCGCACGTGTCACCGTCGGCACCAAAGCCGGCAAGGTCCTCGTCTTTGTCGATCCCTATTCTGGTGCAGTCCTCGGCAAGGTCGGACAAAAAGAAGAATTCAACTGGGTCGTCAAGAAGATCCACAGCCTTGAATATTTCGGCTTCGCGTTCAATCGCATCGTCGAGGCCGTCGGCGGGCTTGCGCTCATCCTCGTCGTGACCGGCTTTTATCTCTGGTGGCCGCGCCAGCAAACCGGAGGAGTCATCAGCGTGCGCGGTACACCGGGCAAGCGCGTGTTCTGGCGCGATCTTCACGCCGTCACCGGCGCCGGTGCGGGGGCGCTGATCTTCTTCCTCGCCATTTCGGGCATACCCTGGTCGGGCTATTGGGGCGACAAGCTCAATACGACGATTTCCGCCGCCGGCCTCGGCTATCCCACGCAACTTTGGGATGACGTGCCGACGTCGGAGGTTCCGACGAAGGATGTCCTGACCAATACCGGTTGGACGGTCGAGAACGCACCGGTACCGACATCCTCGCCAGGCCGAAATGCAGCAACCGTGGGGCTCGACAGCATCGTCGCCTCTTCCAAGGCTGCAGGCATCGCGCCGGGGTTCGAGGTATCTTTGCCATCGGGCAAGAACGGCGTCTTTACCGCTGCCATTTTCCCGAATGATATTGCCCAGGAGCGTACCATCCATTTCGACCAGTACACTGGCAGGCCCATCGTCGACGTTAAGTTTGCGGATTACGGTGCAGGTGCCAAGGCCATCGAGTTCGGTATCAATGTGCACCAGGGCGAATACTTTGGCCTTGCCAATCAGATTGTCATGCTGGCGACCTGTGTTGCCATCATTCTGAGCTCGGTCGCAGCAGTCGTCATGTGGTGGAAGCGCCGCCCCTCAGGCAGGCTTGGTGTGCCGCCCATGCCATCGCAAGGAAGCGTTTTCGCGATCCTGACCCTGATCATTCTCGGCTTCGGTGTGCTCTTTCCCCTTACGGGATTCGCTATCCTGGCGATGCTCGTCATTGACCAGTTGCTAACGCGCATGCCCTCGCGACTTAAACGTGTATTCTCTTGAAATCTGAACTGGAGACTTCCCATGAACGCCATTTCCAGAATCATAGCGGCCGTAGCTGTATCTGCTTTATTTGCCTTTGCCGCCGCGGCCCACGATCATTCCGCCATGAAGGCTGGCGCGGAAATGACCGATGACAGCGCAATGGAACCTGTAAAGGCAGGCGACCTTACCTTGAGTGACGCCTTTACCCGCGCCACTCTGCCCGGAGCCAAGGTTGGCGGCGGTTATGTGACGATTACCAACGGATCGAAAGAAGCAGACCGCCTGATCGGCGGTTCGAGCCCAATCGCGGCCCGCATTGAAGTTCACGAAATGAAGATGGACGGAAACGTCATGCAGATGCGCCAGTTGAAGGACGGTCTGGAGATTCCGGCGGGCGAAACGGTTAAGCTCGCTCCTGGCAATATTCACCTGATGATGATGGGCCTCAAGTCGCCGCTCAAGGAGGGAGAGATGGTCCCTGTCACCCTCGAGTTCGCCAAGGCGGGCAAAGTTGAACTGCAATTGATGGTTGGCGCGGCCAACGCAACCGACATGGGTCATTGATGATGGGAATTCGGCTGCTACGCTACGGACTCTGGGCGGTCATAGCCGTCCTCTCGCTCTTCTTGGTTATTACCTATGCCAACACGCGGTTCGGCAGTCAGGCCGAGGGCGTGAAACTTGGCGCACCTTTCAATCTTACCGACCAGAATGGCGCGCCGATCACCGAAGCCGCCTTTCAGGGACACCCGAGCGTGCTCTTCTTTGGCTTTACCCATTGTCCCGAAGTCTGCCCGACGACCCTCTTTGAGATGTCGGGCTGGCTGAAGGAGTTGGGTGACGATGGCAAGGATCTGCGTGTGTTCTTCATCTCCGTTGATCCGGAACGTGACACGCCCGAGGTGATGAAGGGTTATGCATCTGCGTTCACCGACAGGATTACTGGCATTACCGGTAAGCCGGACGAGATCGAGAAAGTTCTCAAGGCGTGGAAGGTCTATGCGCGGAGGGTGCCGACCGAGAACGGCGACTATACGATGGACCACACGGCGTCGGTCATCCTCCTTGATCGCGATGGAAGGCTGAAGAGCACCATCGACTACAAGGAAAGCAAGGATACAGCCCTTAAAAAGCTGCGCCTCCTGATCGCAAGTTGACTGCGAGAGCCGGCATTCCCGTCGTCATTGACGGGGATGCCATACCACATTCTGTGCGATTCGAACATTTGTATACTAAAAAACTCATAATTTCCTAGAATAATTCTAACCTATTGATATTTTTATAGGTTTTAAAGATTTAGTATTTGACTTTGATATTTTCGCCAGCCTTTATGCGAATTGGCGCGAGGTGCGCCGGCATCCCATGATGCATCCCTTTGATGTCTGGGCCTTGAACCCTTTCGATTGGAGGACCCTATGATTGGTCTTTTTCTGCCGCGCTTGCGCGTGGTTTCCTTGCTGCCCCGGCAGCAATTGCTTGTCTGTCCCAGTCCGAAGCGGCTGGCAGGTGTCGTTCCAGGCCGCCGTAAAGCCCCTTTTGCCGCGATACGCAACCACGAAAGGGCTGGCGATGCATCCACATCTGAGTGAACCGCATGGCAGCAGCGGCTGCTATTTCGATCGCACCCCCGAAAAGCTTGTCCTCGAAGGATACAGGCGCTGGACGGCCGGGTTCGAGACCGGATCGGTCATCGCCTGGGAAATGGCTTTCGGCCTCTATAGCGAGCTCCTCGGCAGCCGCAATGGCAACCGGGCACTTTCGGAGCTGTCGTTCTTCGTCCGCACGTTGCGCCATTGCGCACTTTGCCCATTGAAGACGTTTCCATTCGGCTCGCACCATGTATGCCGCGAAGAGTGCCTGACATTGGGGCTGATCGCCGGCCTACAATATTGTGACATGGTTACGGCCCGAACCTGCCTCAATGCCATGGCATGCCCTTCCCGCCAGGAGGATGTGGAGAACGCTGCGATCACCTTTGCCGAAACGCTTGTCGAATTGGACCAGGTGCTTTTGCCGATTGCGAAATTCGCGATCGACGACATCATTTCCCGCCCGCAACGCGTGCACTTTCATTGAAGGGAAGAGACAATGATCATCAATTCACGGCTAGAACGCCGCCTTTCCATCGCTGCGACCGCCCTTCTTACGGCAGCCGTCTTCGTGGTGCCGATCAAGACGCGGACATTTACTGAAACCCGGTCGACAGCCGGCTACGTCAACGTTGCCGAGGCCGGAACGGTTGAGGGCACCTACCGCAGCCACAGCACGGCGCGTCCGCGCTAGAACTTGTGCGATGGATCCTCGGGCTTGACTCGAGGATCCAACCGGCCCTTGTGCTTCTCCGCACCGCGTTAGACAACTATTCCACGATAGTATGATTTTTCAGGATGGCCTCGGAATGGGCGCAACTGTTCCCTATTTTCCAATATCGCGCAGCCAGTCCGAAATCCTATGCTCCGGCCAATTAGACGACTGTTTCAGTAGTCTAATGGCGTTCCGGTAGAATATTCTAATTTTTCTCTATAAAAGGAATTCTTTCTAACGCCCCTAATTTTGGGCCCTCTGCTACGCTTCAGTTCTAATCATACGGAGGCAGGCATGAAACGTTCCCGACTTTCCCTATCATTCGCGGCTGCGTTGCTTACGGCAACGATCGCCGTTCAGCCGATGTCTGCTGCCTACGCGGACACCACCCTTCTTAACGTCTCGTACGATCCCACCCGCGAGTTTTACAAGGATTTCAACGCGGCATTCGCTGCAAAGTGGAAAGCCGACACGGGCGAGACGATCACCATCCAGTCATCGCATGGCGGTTCCGGCAAACAGGCCCGCGCAGTGATCGACGGACTCGACGCCGATGTCGTGACGCTCGCGCTCGAAAGTGACATCACCGCGATCGCCGACGCGACGAAGAAGATCAACCCAGGTTGGCGCACCAAGTACCCTCACAATTCGGCGCCCTATACCTCGACGATCGTCTTTCTCGTACGCAAGGGAAATCCGAAGGGCATCAAGGACTGGGGCGATCTCGTCAAGGATGACGTACAGGTGATCACGCCAAATCCGAAGACGTCGGGCGGTGCCCGGTGGAATTATCTTGCGGCCTGGGCCTGGGCCTATGGCCAATACGGCGGCGACGAAGCCAAGATCAAGGAATACATCGCAACGCTGTTCCAGCACGTTCCTGTTCTCGATACCGGCGCCCGCGGCTCGACGACGACCTTCGCCCAGCGCGAACTCGGCGATGTGCTGCTTGCCTGGGAGAACGAGGCCTATCTGTCGCTGGCTGAATTCGGCGAGGACAAATTCGATATCGTCGTCCCACCGCAGTCCATTCTTGCCGAGCCGCCCGTGGCGGTTGTCGACGGCAATGTCGATGCCAAGGGCACGCGCAAGGCGGCTGAAGCCTATCTACAATTCTTGTACTCCGAAGAGGGCCAGACCCTCGCCGCCAAGCATTTCTATCGTCCGGCCGAACCGGAACTCGTCGCTCCCGACCTGATCAAGAAACTGCCGGAGTTGAAACTGGTGAAGATCGATGATCCTATCTTCGGCGGATGGGCCAAAGCGCAGCCCTATCACTTCGGAGATGGCGGAACGTTTGACCAGATTTACAAGCCGAAACAGTAACAGCATGATTTCCAACCTGGCGAAAGCGGGTTGGCGGTTTAAGAGGCCGAGTGTCATTCCGGGATTTGGAATGACACTCGGCTTCACTCTTGCCTACCTCGCATTGATTGTACTTATTCCTTTAACCGGTCTCGCATGGCGTTCCGCATCCCTTGGCTGGGCCGGGCTCTGGCATGTCGCGATCGATCCCCGCACCGTCAACGCACTCAAGATCAGTTTTGGCACGGCCTTCGTCGCCGCCCTGATCAACGTCCTGTTCGGTGTCGTCGTCGCCTGGGTGCTCGTGCGCTACCGTTTTCCAGGGCGGCGTATCATAGACGCGATCGTCGATTTGCCCTTTGCTTTACCAACGGCCGTCGCCGGCATCGCCCTCACGTCGCTCTACGCCAAGAACGGCTGGATCGGTCGCTGGCTGGATCCGCTCGGCATAAAGGTCGCCTTTACGCCGATCGGTATCACGATTGCGTTGATCTTCGTCGGCCTGCCCTTCGTCGTCCGGACCGTTCAGCCCGTGATGGAGGAGATCCGCAAGGAGGTGGAAGAAGCAGCGGCAACGCTGGGCGCCAATCGTTTTCAGACGATCACCCGTGTGCTGTTACCGGGTCTCCAACCGGCCATCCTCACAGGCTTCGCTCTGGCCTTCGCCCGCGCCGTGGGCGAGTACGGGTCGGTGATCTTCATTGCCGGCAACCTGCCTTATGTCTCGGAGATCGCCCCGTTGCTCATCGTCATCCGGCTCGAGGAATTCGACTATGCGGGCGCCACGGCCATCGCGGCCATCATGCTTTTGATCTCGTTCGCAATGCTTTTCATCATCAATCTCATTCAGGCATGGAGTCGCAGAAGGTATGGCTATGGTACATGATCTGCCCCAGACGGCAGCCCCCGCGGCAGCGGCTTGGCATCCGGCCACGACCGAGAGTCGCGGGGCACGCTATGCGCTGATCGGCATCACGCTAATATTTCTTGGGCTATTCCTCGTTCTGCCGCTCGTATCAGTCTTCGTCGAAGCGTTCAGGAAGGGGCCCTTGGAATATTTGACGGCCCTGGTGGAGCCTGATGCGCGTGCGGCCATACGCCTGACCCTGCTCGTGGCCGCGATCGCAGTGCCACTCAATTTGGTCTTCGGCGTTATTGCCGCATGGACCATTGCGAAGTTCGAATTCAAGGGCAAAGCATTCCTCACGACGCTCATCGACCTGCCATTTTCGGTGTCACCGGTCATTTCCGGCCTCGTTTACGTGCTGCTCTTCAGCTCGCACAGCTTTCTCGGGCCATGGCTGAAATCACACGGCATCGAGGTCCTGTTCGCAGTGCCCGGCATCGTCCTTGCCACGGTCTTCGTCACCTTCCCCTTCGTTGCCCGTGAATTGATCCCCTTGATGCAGCATCAGGGAACGACCGACGAGGAAGCAGCGCTCTCGCTCGGGGCCAATGGCTGGCAGACTTTCTGGCATGTGACGTTGCCAAACATCAAATGGGGCTTGCTCTACGGCGTGCTTTTGTGCAACGCCCGCGCCATGGGGGAATTTGGCGCCGTGTCCGTCGTATCAGGCCACATTCGCGGGCTGACCAATACGATGCCGCTGCATGTCGAAATTCTTTACAACGAGTATAATTTTGTCGCTGCGTTTGCGGTGGCTTCGCTTCTGGCGCTTCTGGCGCTGGTCACGCTGATTCTCAAGTCTCTGCTCGAGATGCGATACGGCGCGGAGCTGCGTGCGGCAAGCGGACACTGAGAGGATTTGAAATGGATGTTCGCGTAAGTGGTGTGCGCAAGGAATTCGATCGCTTTCCGGCGCTGCACGACGTTTCACTTGAGATAAAGTCGGGTGAACTTATCGCCCTGCTCGGCCCCTCGGGGTCGGGCAAGACGACCCTTCTGCGCCTGATCGCAGGGCTCGAATCCCCGACCGAAGGCAAGGTTTTCTTCGGCGACGAAGACGCCTCGCTGAAGTCGGTTCAGGAGCGCAATGTCGGCTTCGTCTTCCAGCATTATGCCTTGTTTCGGCACATGACGGTCATCGACAATGTCGGTTTTGGCCTGAAGGTGCGGCCATCCAACACACGTCCAAGCAGGGACGAGATTCGGCGCCGTTCGTCGGAACTCCTCGATTTCGTCCAGCTGTCCGGTCTCGAGAAGCGCTATCCCGCTCAGTTGTCAGGGGGCCAGCGCCAGCGCGTCGCCCTCGCCCGTGCCATGGCGATCGAGCCGCGGGTACTGCTCTTGGACGAGCCGTTTGGTGCGCTTGACGCCAAAGTACGCAAGGAGTTGCGCCGCTGGCTGCGCGAGATTCATGACAAGACCAAGCATACCACCGTCTTCGTGACGCATGATCAGGATGAGGCACTGGAACTCGCCGACCGCGTCGTGGTGATGAGCCAAGGTAGCATCGAGCAGGTGGGTACGCCGGACGAGGTCTACGACAAGCCCAACTCGCCCTTTGTTTATGGTTTCATCGGTGAATCTAGCCGCTTTCCAGTTCGTGTCGAGAATGGAACGGTATGGGCGGGCGACAAGTCGCTTGGGCTTCATACCGACCGCCCGGACGGCGATGGCGTGCTGTATTTCCGCCCCCACGATGTCGAACTCTTGGACGGCTCGAACGGGTGCATCACGGGGACCGTGGTCGCGAGCCGCCGCGTAGGCGCTACGCGACGCGTCGAGCTCCTGATTGCTGGCGCCGATGAACGCATCGAAATCGGTATAGACGCAGACCATCCCGCAACGGAGCTTAGCGGCATCGCTTTCAAGCCGAGACATTTTCGCGTATTTCCCCGCGATTGAAGCAAGTACGTTTTCCGTGAGGCCGGCATCCGCGCGATCCCGGTCTTTTCTGTTGCTTTTCGCTCGGGCCGGAGACAAGGCGCTTTTTGCATTTCCTGGGTGAACTACGTCAAAAGCCTAATGGAAATCTGACTCATTTTCATCAAAACTGATCGCTAGAGGCGAAAGTGCTTCTGGCCTCATTGCCTTGAGCCGATTAGATCGTAAACTGTTCGTGAGGGGAGCGATCCCGGAACGAACCTTGTGCCGCAATCCGAAGATTATTTCTTCCAACCGAAATGATGGCAAATGCCCGCACTGAGTTTGATTCAAGCATTCACGTCCCAGAAAAAAACTGCCGGCCAGGTTCTTTCCGCCCAGCCGAACCCTATCAGGGCCCATTACAAATCGATCGATGACCTAAGGGAACTTGGAGCGCGGGTAGCGAAGGGCGAAGATGTCCGCCTGCCCGACTATGAACCCATCGTTTTCGAACAGCGCACGGTCGAGAACGCCAAGCTCATCCTGCATTCCTACCGTTCTTCCGATGCCGCGGCACGCAAGGGAGAAACGATTACGCCGGCGGCGCAATGGCTGCTCGACAATTATTATCTCGTTGATCAGAACATCCAGCAGGTTGAGCGCGACCTACCGAAGAAGTTCTTCCGGCAGTTGCCTCCACTCGCCAACAATCCCAGCATCCCGCGCGTCATGGCACTGGCCTGGCTCTACGTCGCCCATACGGACAGCCAATTCTCGCTGAACAGCCTCAGCGCCATCGTCGAAGGTTTTCAGACGGTCCAGCCGCTGCATATCGGCGAATTGTGGGCATTGCCGTCCGCCGTACGCTTCATCCTTATCGAAAACGCCCGCAGGCTCTCGCTGCGCGTCGAGCGCGCCCGCCGCATGCGCGCCTTTGCCAATACCGTTGCGGACGAGATTACGCTCTTCGCGGACAAGGACGCGCTGCCGCAGCTACTAGCGCAATATGCGCCGGCGGCACGCGACAGCACTTTCGCGACCCATCTCCTCTATCGCCTGCGGGGCGGCGCGACCCATTCGGGCGCCGCGGTCGCTTGGCTTGAAGAAGAGCTCGAAAAGAACGGCAGCGACGCCGAAGACGCCATCATCCAGGAGCACACGCGCCAGTCCACCGGCGGCGTGACCATGGGCAACCTGATCCGCAGCCTCAAGTCCATCGACGACGTGGACTGGATCACGTGGTTCGAAACGGTTAGCGGCGTTGACGCCGTGATGCGTGAAAACTCGAATTTCGATGCCCTCGATTTCCATTCCCGCAACGCCTACCGCGTTGCCATCGAAAAAATTGCACGCCGCTCTGGCAAGAGTGAGCAGGACATCACCCTCGAGGCACTCGACCTTGCGCACAAGAGCGCCGAAGAGACCGGCGGTGATGATGGTGTTACCGAGCAGCGCAAGCGCGATGTCGGCTACTACCTCGCGGGCGACGGCCGGCCTGAGCTCGAGGCAAAATGCAGCTATTCGCCGACGGTGCTCGAACGCTGGGTGCGCTTCTACCGCAGGCTCGGACTTGCCGGACTATGGATACCGGCCTCGTTCTTCTCGATCGTCATCCTGCTGCTGATCCACTATTGGCTGCGGCACGCCGGGCTGTCGCACGGAATGACGCTGCTCTTCACGGTGCTTGCCGTTTTTCCGGCTATGGAAACGGCCAACGGCTTCGTCAACTGGATCATACCGATGTTCATGCCGCCGACGCGGCTGATTGGCTTCGAGTACAAGAACGGGTTGCCGCCGGAGGCAAAGACGCTTGTCGCTGTGCCGACTCTGATTACCTCGCGCGATTCCGTCGACGAGCACATCCGAAATCTCGAAGTCCACTATCTCACGAATCCGCGGGGTGAAGTCTATTTCGCGCTGCTGACCGACTGGAAGGACAGCCAGTACGAGCAGACCGACGACGATCTCGACATATTCGACTATGCGCGCGAGAAGATCACCGCACTCAACAAACATTATACGCAGGCCAATCCCCGCTTCTTCCTCCTGCACCGCAAGCGGCTTTACAACCCGCAGGAGGGTTGCTGGATGGGCTGGGAGCGCAAGCGCGGCAAGCTGCACGAACTCAATCTCCTATTGCGGGGCGACAAGGATACGACCTACTTCCCCTCCAACGAGGAAGTGCCGACCGACATCAAGTTTGTCATGACGCTGGATTCCGATACGCGCCTGACGCCGGATTCGGTCAACCGCCTTGCGGGCAAATTGGTGCATCCGCTCAATCGTCCGATCTACAGGGCAAAATCCGGCCGCGTGATCAGCGGTTATTCCGTTCTGCAGCCCCGCGTGACACCCTCGCTCACCACCGGCGACGACGCCTCGTTCCTGCAGCGCGTATTTTCAGTCAACCG
>NZ_JBBNAM010000378.1:0-4049 GCF_037994425.1 Phyllobacterium sp. | reverse complement strand
ACCCGACAAAGGAGCCGACGAGAAGGCTCACTGCGGTCGACGACTGCAGCGCGATCGACAGCATCAGACCCCAGAGAACGGCAAGGACGGGATTGTGCAGGACCCCGCGCAGGCTGCGGCGCATGCGTTCGCCATAGGCGCGCTCGACACCGGTGCGGACCATGCGCGTTGCCCAGAGCAGAAGCGCCACTGCGCCGGCCAAATGCAACAAAACCGAGGAACCGTTCACTTCAAGCAATCCAGTCGCGTTGGAAATTGCGGTAAAGCCACCAAGAGAAACTAGCAGCCGTTTGTTAAGATAACATATCGACCTGAAAGCGAAAAATTTATGTTCCGGCTAAGAAAAATGATGTCGCATTTGGCAAAATTTATCAGATTAATGACAGATTTGTGTCACATGTTCGTTGATTGCCCACCATTCAAAAACCTCATGCTTTCGCGCTATCTGTCACCGCGATGAGCAGGGGATGACGGAGTTGCCGCCCTTCCTCTGGAACCCTATTTGTTGCAGTATGGTTCAGACCTTGGTTCTCTTGGCCCGGTCTTCATAAACGTCCAATCTAGCGAACGAAGAGCAGCATGCGATTTTCGCCATCCTTTCTCGATGAGATCAGGGAGCGCGTACCGATCTCCAGCGTGATCGGGACGCGGGTGTCGTTCGACCGCAAGAAGACCAATGCGCCAAAGGGCGATTTCTGGGCGTGCTGCCCTTTTCATGGCGAGAAGTCGCCAAGCTTTCACTGCGAAGACCGCAAGGGTCGCTACCATTGTTTCGGCTGCGGGGTCACCGGCGATCATTTCCGCTTTCTGACGGAACTTGAAGGCCTGAGCTTCCCGGAGGCCGTGCAGCGCGTCGCCGATATGGCGGGCATTCCCATGCCAGCGCGTGATGTTGAATCGGAAATTCGCGAGGCCAAGCGCGCTACGCTCTATGACGTCATGGAGATGGCGACCAAGTTCTTCGAAGAGCAATTGCAGGCGGCGGGCGGTGCCAAGGCGCGCGCATATCTGCGCGACCGGGGTCTCAGCGCCACCACGCAGCATGCCTATCGTCTCGGCTATGCACCGGAGAGCCGCAACGCGCTTAAGGAACATCTTGCGCTGAAGGGTGCAACGAAAGAGCAGATCGAAGCGTGTGGCCTGGTCGTCTATGGCGATGACAAGCCGGTGTCGTTCGATCGGTTTCGGGATCGTATCATGTTTCCGATCGAGGATCTGCGCGGCCGCATTATTGCCTTTGGCGGGCGGGCGCTGACGCCGAACGCCATCGCCAAATATATGAACTCGAACGAGACGGAGCTTTTCCACAAGGGTAAGGTGCTGTTCAATGCGCTTCGCGCGCGGAAAGCAGCGCAACCACAGGGCGGCCAAACGGCAAAAGCCGTGATTGCCGTCGAAGGCTATATGGACGTCATTGCGCTCGCACAGGCGGGCTTTGCACAGGCGGTCGCGCCGCTCGGCACGGCGTTGACCGAGGATCAACTCGATCTTCTCTGGCGCATGTCACCCGAGCCTATCCTCTGCTTCGATGGTGACAATGCGGGGATCAAGGCCGCGCACCGGGCGATCGACCTCGCTTTACCGGCGCTGAAGCCCGGGCGCTCGCTGCGCTTTGCCCTGCTGCCAGAGGGCAAGGACCCGGATGATCTCGTCAAGGCTTCCGGCCCGCAGGCGTTTCAGGCCGTGCTCGACGATGCCCGCCCGCTTGCGGACATGCTATGGGCGCGCGAAACCAGCGGCGGCGTTTTCGACACACCCGAACGGCGCGCCGAGCTCGAAGCCCGGCTCAAGCAGATGACCAGCCTCATTGGCGATGAGAACGTCCGTCGTCACTATGCCCAGGATGTCCGGGACCGAATCCAGCAATCCTTCAGCGCCAACACGCGAAACAATGACCGACGCAATTCGGGTCAGCCGGGCAACAACCGCCACGGCTTTGGCCCGCAAGGCGGATTTGGCCAGCGGGGGCGGGGGGGCGCCAATGGCCGGCTCGCCGTTTCCGAAAGTCTCGCGCGTTCGGTTCTCGTCAAGACAACATCAGCGATGCCGCCCTTGCGCGAGACCGCCATTCTCATGACGCTGTTCAATCATCCGCGGCTTATCGAAGATGATTTCGAGACGATTGTGCGGCTTGAATTCGGCCATCCCAACTTGAAGCGCTTTCATGCGGCGATGCTCAACGCCATGGCCGAACATCACGTGGCGACCGGCACCGAAATGCGCAAGGCGATGGCCGATACCGGCCATGGCGCGCTCATTGAGGCGCTCGAAGCGCTCGTAAGGCGTGCGCGTATCTGGACCGCCACCTCGGAAGCGGCCGAAGAGGATGCGCTCGAGGCTTTAAGACAGGCCATTCACTTGCATCAGCGCGCCAGCACACTACATAAGGAACTGAAAGTCGCTGAAACCGCCTTGGCTACGGAAGCCACCGACGAAAACCTCAACCGGCTGCTCGATATTCAGAATGCCATTCGAAGTGCGCAGGCTACCGAAGCGCTGATCGAAGGGTTCGGAATACCTTCGGGACGGTCGGGCAAAGGGTTTTGACCGAATTGATTCGCTTTTTTACCGCGAATCAGTTGAGTCGGGGTTGACGTGGGTCAATAATGACGGAATCAGATTGCGCGGAATTGTAGATATTGCGTTGATGTTTGCGGGTCCAGCAGAAAATCCGGCAAATGCGGCAAATATCCAATGTGCTCGCCACCGGGATAACAAGGTTAATCCGACATTAACAGGATTTCGGCTACTCGAACATTTAATAGCTTGATGGTGCAGGGGAACCAGGGTGCCGCCGCACCTATTTCCACCATGCGTTAAACATAGCGAAGGTCGCTTGGAGATATAGAATATGGCAACGAAGGCAAAGGAAAACGAGGAAGTAGAAGTCGAGCGCGAGGGCGCGCCGGACGGTCCACTTCTCGACCTTTCCGATGACGCTGTCAAGAAGATGATCAAGCTCGCCAAGAAGCGCGGCTATGTGACGATGGACGAACTCAATGCCGTTCTCCCGTCCGAAGAGGTCACTTCCGAGCAGATCGAAGATACGATGGCCATGCTCAGCGATATGGGCATCAACGTCGTCGAGGATGACGAGCAGGACGCTGACGCCGAGGAAGCTGACAGCAGCGCCGACGAAGAGAGCGATGCGCGCGAACTTGCCGATGCCACCGGCACCGCTGTTGCGCCGACCACCACCAAGAAGGAGCCGACGGATCGCACCGACGATCCCGTCCGCATGTATCTGCGCGAAATGGGCACTGTCGAGCTTCTGTCGCGTGAAGGTGAAATCGCCATTGCCAAGCGCATCGAGGCAGGGCGCGAGACGATGATCTCCGGTCTTTGCGAAAGTCCGCTGACTTTCCAGGCGATCATCATCTGGCGCGAGGACCTTAACGAGTCCAAGATCCTGTTGCGCGAAATCATCGATCTCGAAACCACCTATGCGGGTCCCGAAGCCAAGCAGGCGCCGGTGATCGAACGCGTCGAAGAGGAACGCCCGGCAGCCGGCAACGACAAGCCGCGCCGTTCGCGCGACGATGACGACATTACCAATGTCGGCGGCGACGCTCCCGTCGAGGAAGAAGACGACGAGGATGATGAGGCCAATCTGTCGCTCGCCGCGATGGAAGCGGAACTGCGTCCGCAGGTCATGGAAACGCTCGACGTCATCGCCGATACCTACAAGAAGCTGCGCAAGCTGCAGGACCAGCAGGTCGAAAACCGCCTTGCCGCTTCGGGTTCGCTCTCGCCGAGCCAGGAGCGTCGCTACAAGGAACTCAAGGATCAGCTGATCAAGGCCGTGAAGTCACTGTCGCTGAACCAGAACCGCATCGAGGCTCTGGTTGCCCAGCTATATGACATCAACAAGCGGCTCGTGCAGAACGAGGGCCGTTTGCTGCGGCTTGCCGAGTCCTATGGCGTGCGCCGCGAAGACTTCCTGAAAGAATATCAGGGCAACGAGCTCGACCCCAATTGGCTGAAGGCCGTCTCCAACCTCACGACCCGCGGCTGGAAAGAGTTCACCAAGAACGAGAAGGACACGATCA
>NZ_JBBNAM010000377.1:0-23394 GCF_037994425.1 Phyllobacterium sp. | reverse complement strand
GTTTTATTTTGTGGTCAGCTCCAGGCAGCGCCGGCCACCATCTTGACGCTGACGTTGAGCCGGTTCCAGACATTGATCAGGGCAATCGACAGGATGAGGGCAGCCAAGGCTTTCTCATCATAATATTTTGTGGCTTCTTCCCACACATCGTCCGGCACCGGATCGGCGCGGTCACTGAGGCGCGTAACCGATTCAGTGAGCGCAAGCGCTGCGCGCTCAGCATCGCTGAAGAATGGCGCATCGCGCCAAGCGCCCACAGCAAAGAGCCGCTGGTCGGTTTCGCCGTGCTGCCTCGCAAGGCGGGGATGCATGTCGACGCAAACGCTACAGCCGTTGATCTGGCTGGCGCGCAGATGACAGAGTTCTCGCGTGCGGGCGGGTACTCCCTCCAACTCGGTCGCGACCCCCAACGCATGCAGCGCTTTCATTGCCTCGGGAAGAACGAGGGCCGGGTTGTTCATACGTGCCTGCATTTTTACGCTCCTTAAAGCTGTTCAGGTGTTTGGTGACCGGTATGCCTTGCATCCGGAGAGACGCCGGGGCCGCCCGCGTGATACTGCCTGTCACATCGGTTGGCTCTCGTTCGTCATAGGTGTGACGTAGCGAGACGAGGAAATGTGACCGATGGACGAGCAAAAATTTCTGGCCAATAGATTCGAAGCAAACCGCGGTCGACTGCGGTCCGTTGCCTACCGCTTGCTCGGCTCACGCAGCGAGGCGGAAGACGCTGTCCAGGAGGCTTGGATTCGCCTCAGCCGGTCCGACACGAGTGGCGTGGACAATTTTGGCGGGTGGCTGACGACGGTCGTCTCACGCATTTGCCTCGATATGCTGCGTGCGCGAGGGTCGCGGCGTGAGGATCCGCTGGAAATCGGAGACGGGAAGCCCGCAGCGGACAATAGTGAGAGCCCCGAGCAGGAGGCGCTGTTCGCCGATCAGGTTGGCGCGGCGCTCCTTGTGGTTCTCGAAAAGCTCACTCCCGCCGAACGCATTGCATTTGTACTACACGACATGTTTGACCTGCCGTTCGACGAGATAGCTTCCATTGTTGGCCGATCGCCGGAGGCGACGCGTCAGCTTGCAAGCCGGGCGCGACGGAGGGTACATGCAGCGGATACCGCTCACGACCACGACCGAAAGCGACGGCGGGAGGTGGTCGATGCCTTTCTCGCCGCCTCGCGGGGTGGCAACTTCGATGCATTGCTTGCAATTCTTGATCCCGACGTCGTGTTCCGCGCCGACCAAACGGCGGTCGCACTGGGCGGGGCGGCGGAAATTCGCGGTGCGGCGGGTGTCGCGAGCACCTTCGTTGGCCGGGCGCAGGCCGCGCAACCGGCGAGGATTGATGGCGGCATGGGCCTTGCAGTGGTTATTGACGGCGAACTGCGGATAGTCCTCGCCCTGACGATCGTAGACGGAGGGATCACTGGCATCGAGGCGATTGCAGACCGCGAACGGCTAAGCCGTCTCGAACTCGAAATACTGGCGAATTAGGCAGTGAGGTTGCCTCAAATTGGGTAGGTTATACGGACTTCTGTCCCAACGGATGGAGTCGACAGGATTTTGAGCCTTCCTCCCATGGATTTGATCAATTCAACGGAATTGGTGAGACCTAGCCCAACATGGGCTCCCGCTTTAGTCGAGAAAAAGGGCTCGCGTGCCTTGGCAAGAAGGTCGGGGCTCATGCCGGCTCCGTTGTCACCAACGGTCAAGATCAGTTGCGTCGCACCCATGAAATGACGCTTAATGCTTGCTGTGATCGTAATCTGTGGTTGCCTGTCGCATGGGACTGCACTGATCCCATTGCGAACAAGTTCGTCGATAAGCAGGTGGAATTGCGCTGCCGGAACCCTGATGGCAAAGGCGTCATCACTAGCTTGGACATTCAAACAATGCTTCGAGGTTCGAACGATCTCGTCGACAACCTCGCCAAGACGTGTCGACCGGGCGTCGGATCGCCTATGGCCAATCTGCATCAAGCCTTCATTGATCGAGTCGAGTTCAAGAATCGTGGTACGAGCTGCCTCGGTCATCTCCGGTGATGGTCGCATGGTTCCGTCGATATACGAGAGAAATAGCCGCAACGCGGCAACACGCGTGCGCGTCATATGGGCAAACAGCAGCGAAAAAGACCGGATATGTTGGTCTTCCCGGCTCTTATTGCGAGCATGCTGATAAATCGCAATTGCGCTAGAGATGAGTACGGAAAGTGCTGCAAAAAGCACCAAACGGTTCCCGGCTGCCTCCGTCTCGATATGTGTTGTGGCGGTTATAGTCTGGTTGTGGTCCAGAGTTGCACCCAACAGTCCCCCAAGGTAGAGGTCAATGAGAGTCATTGGCCGCATCAAGTCGTTGAAATTTTTGGACAAGATTTGCGGTAACACGGACGTATCCAGCAACCTTATAGATCGCTCGAGGCCATTTGGATCCTGCGGAGGCATAAAAGCGCGCGCATAGTCGAGAGCAGCTAGCGACTTCAGATTGAAGCGCAGCATGCGAGTATCCTCAAGCAGTCGCGGATCCCGCTCGCCTGTTCTCAAAGCAAGATTCAGATAGCCGATAATCCGCGCAACCTTGTCCCGTGATTGGGACGCACGCCACTGTATCTCGGAGCTTTGGCTGAAAATGATCTCAGTTTGCTGCCTGTAAATATCTGTCCGCAGCAGAGTCCAAACGCTAAGACAAACCGAAGCCAAGAGTCCGGTGTAAAGGGTGAAAACGAAGTAGCGTCTAACCAGTCTCATCATTGCTCGGCACGGAGAGACGTGACGAACCATACCCAGATGGCATTGCGGCAGGTACGTAGGTAGCGGGTAAATTGTGGAGCGGCCAGACCAGGTAGAGGGGCCTGCCATCTTCCATCGACAAGGGGCGATAAAACTGGCCGGGATTGCAAATACCACTCAGTTGATCTTCGGCTGTGCATTGCTGGTCCATGGCAAGAATTGGTAAAAATCGTCCGATCTCCTCCGCGCGGACCTTTGCAACGAATTCATTAGAAGCAGCGACTTCTATTTCAGCGCCGGCTATTCCGTTCTTCGTCAATATGTCTCCTAGAAGTGGACCACGAAACGTTAGGCGTTCGCCGCTGCTCCACGGTGTAGCGGTCGTTAACTCGTGCATCGGAAACTCCGCTCGCAGACGGTCGCGCGAATATGTCTCTACTAAACCACCGTCGGCGTTTCTAACGACGAGCCTGCCCTCGTTGGGCGATTGGCTGCTGGAAGGGGCGGTAAACAAAAGAAGAATGATCGGAAAGAAGAATGCGGTTACCCAGATAGGCTTAAAGGACAGCAAAGCCAGCCTCCTCAGCGTATTCGCGCAAGGCGAGGTTGCGGGTGAAAAGCACGCACGCACCGCACGAGCCTCTTGGATCATATGCAAATCCCTTGGCTGTCATTGCCGCCATGATCTGCATGACACCATCGAGGCCATAGAGATGATCGTGCAATTCCAGGAAAACGCGTTCGACGCCCGGGAATTCGGCGCCTCGGATAAGTTCGTACTCCCCGCCCTCGATATCCATGACAAGAAATGTGATCCCGGCAGTAGCGATGACCTCGTCAATATCAACCGACCTGATATTGATGACGCGCTCGTACGGCCCTTGATTCTCGAATGTCGACGACATCCAGAAATCCTTGCGTATATAGAATTTGGCCTCGCGCGGCGCGCCGGCCATCAGCAGGCCATGGCTGATCGTGACGTTGCCACGGCCATTCGCGCTGACGACGTTTCGCGCAAGGTCGATGACCGTGGGATTGGCGTCAAAAGCCAGAACGCGAACGTCATCGGTCGCAGCAAGCACCGAAGCGATGATGCCGAGACCAGTACCAAGTTCCAAAATCCGATCACCCGGGCGGACGGCACGATTTACCCAAAAAGCTTCCTTCGCCTCGTAGGTACCGTTTTGGAGTGCAGACCAGATTTTCTCGGAAACATCGCTCGAAAGTATTGGGACAATTATTTCATGCGTATCAAAAGCAATTTTCATTATATCCATTCAACGAAACTGTCCGCACAGTTGGCTGTGTTCAATTGGACGTCGGCCAAGCCCTACCAAAACGTCACAACCGCTTGGAACCGATCACCCCCGGTGCATCAAATGCTGGTCCTCAACGACCAGAAGTTCGGCCCCGGAATTGGATGGTGTCATTAGAAATGCTTTCAAAATTGTTCAATTCTACCAATGGGATAAATCTAGGCGATCTCGCCACGCGCAAATAGGGACAACGCTGTCACTTTTTGCGATTTTCGATTTCAGCTAAATCCAGTTCATTACTTGCGTGCTGATTCTTTTATTAACAAACGAACTTTTTGACACATTCATTATGATTTGACACCGACTTGGCAGATGTCTTCCCCCTTGATCACGTGAAGTTTTGCGGCTCTTCCAGCGGACGAGTTCGCATGGAACCTTGTCTGATCGAAGGACTGCGCGCCCAAGTGACTGTCACCCCTATCTTGGAGAACTTTTTCGGCGTTTGAACTACCTAATAATTTGCTGCCAAGGCTGTGCATTTCCACCGCGCCTTATGAGTCCCCACTGACTAGCGAAGCGAGTGAGCGCTTTTTCAGTCGTAATCATCCGAACTTATTGATGGCCACGACGATTTCTCACGACTATCCAGGCAGCATGATCGCTAGTCACACAGACGGCCCCGTCATTACGGGGCCGTCTTGTTTTTCATTGCCGTTTCGATCAAGTCGGAATTCGGGCGCAGGCTTGGAGTTGCTTGCTGGTCGTGAACGAAACTTGTCGAGCGGGGGCCGGAGGGTGTGTGCGTGTCGCGCCCCATTCGACATCTCGTCCGTATGGGACGAAGCCGTGCCCACGGCCGAGCACAATGAAGCCACCCTCACAGCCCGATCGGACATGATCGCCGAGGAAACAGCAATCTGGTGCTGTGTCATTCTGGCGCAATGACGAGCAAACGGTGGCCGTCTGGGTCGAGCGCCACGAATGTGTGGCCGAAATCCATCCGCTTCGGTTGTTGTGCAATGACGAGACCGCGACGGCTCCACTCGTGATGCGTGGACTCTAGCGTTTCGACATTGTCAACACTGAAGAGCAACTCGCTTGCCCCAGGTACAGTTGTAGGTGCCGGCTCGACTTCCTCACGCGACCACATTCCAAACTTCAGGCCTGAATCAAGGGCGAACATAGCGAAGTTGGGCGACTCTTCGACAGGGTCCCGTTCGAACAGTTCGGCATAAAAACGGCGACTGCGCGATGGGTCCGCGACGTAGATCAGCATGAAATCGGGATTGTGCATCTTAACCTCCTGTTGGTGACGGGAGCAAAGTAGCATCGGCCACTGTCAATTTCTGGCAGTAGCTTCGCACGGGTTAATCCAAGGATTTGATGCCCTCGGCCTCACGCCATTGTTTCAGGAGGGTGTGACGTCGGCGCGGATAGCGCGTGTCGGTCGTTTCAAGCGCCGAGATGCGGTCGGCGCGGAAGTGGCGATTGTCCTGACGTAGCTCGCACCAGGCAACAATTACCCGAACGCGATCGAAAAAACCGAGGGCAAATGGCCAAATCAGACGGCGCGACTGGGTTCCGTTGCCGTCGCGGTATGTGATGTTGAGTTTGCGTTCCGAACGGATGGCTTTCCTGACTGCAGCAAGGTCGATCGTATCTGGCGCGGGGCTATGCGGCCCGACCAGCAGAGCCGAGGTATCGACATCATTGCGCAAGTCATCGGGGAGAACGGCGACGATCTTCCCGAGGGCGTCACGCGCGGCAACGGCGAGTCGGATATCGGGCTGTTTCGTGACCCAGCGGGAACCCAGCACGAGCGCTTCCAATTCGTCTTCCGAGAACATTAGAGGAGGCAACATGAAGCCGGGACGTAACATATATCCGATACCTGGCTCACCTTCGATATGCGCACCCTGCGCCTGAAGGCTGGCGATATCGCGATAGAGCGTGCGAATGCTGATGCCGGTTTCGTCGGCGAGGACCTTTCCGCTTACCGGGCGACGGTGCCGGCGCATAATCTGAATAAGGTGCAACAGCGGTTCCGAGCGGGACATCGGTTCGCCCTCCAACGCGGTAGATAATGCCATATTTTGTCAGGAGCTGCAGCCAGGTCACGGATCAAATTTGTTCGACACACCGCGCAGCATAATTAACCTTAACGCCCGCACACCTCTCCGGTGGCCGGTATATCGTCTTGAAAACATTAGGTAAACTCGCGAAGGCGCGTTTGCCTGCGACGGTTATAAGACAACGGCTAGCAATTAGTTGGGAACGCGAAGTCTAGAATAAACTGATCCAGTAAAACGCACCGAGAATGCAAGCGCATTGAGGGGGTGTTATGAGAAAGTACGCGTATACTGTATTGGGTGCTTTAATATATTCTGTAGCATTTTGTTCAAATTCTAATGCCAGTACTGCTATATTGCCTGTTTCACTGGAAATCTTGCCGGCAGGTAAAATTGCCAAGGGGATGGGGCGGGTTGCACTACGGAACCGGCAGCAGATCGTCGAATACCACTCACCGAATTGGAAGCACGTGCGCGCGAGCAAGGCAAACCGAGCAGCCAACCCGGCGGCTTCACAAATCTGGCCAAATTGACTCGATAAGAGATCGCACCAGGGATGATCCTTACTCTGCCACATTCGTTATTCATCCAGCGTTCAGGAGCTTCGCCTAAAGTCTTAGGCTCCAGTATTTGAACACGTTGAAAGCCCATCCGAAGCGAGCTTTCATTGGAGGAATGATGCGAAAGTTGATAGCAGCCATATGCGCCACCCTGATGTCGTTCGGAACTATAGGATCGATTGGAGTTGCTGAGGCCGCTCCAATCGCCGTTGAAAGGCCGATCGAGGCTGCGCGCGCCGGCACGCCAAACTCAAATGTCCAGACCGTTCACGATCGTTGGGATCGGAGGCACTATGGCTGGGAACGACGTCATCATCGCTGGGATCGTCGCTGGGACCGCCGTTGGGACCGTAGATGGGACCGTCGAGACCATCGACGTTGGGATCGCCGATCCTATCGCCGGTGGGACCGCCCGTACTATCGCCGCTGGGATGACAGGCCCTACTACCGTCGGCATTACTATCGAACAGGCATCTATTTCAACCTGTGATTTCTCGATGCGAAACGATGTTGAACCCCGGCTGAAGAGGCCGGGGTTTTTGATTCGTGCGTGCTTTCCACAAACGAAAATGTGATCAACCGCGACAAGTCTTTTGACGGCCCTTGAATTAGGGTGGTCGAAAGACCCCTTGAAGCCACACTAAGTTTAGCCACAAGAGTCGGGAGACACTCCATGAAAGAACTGGTTGGTTTGGCTGCGGCGCCGATACTCGCGATCGCAGTCTTTTGCACATCGGCTGTCGCTGATCCAATCAAGGATCGGCAGGCACTGATGAAGGATCAAGGGAAGACGGTGGGCAGCATCACCCCCATCATCAAGGGTGAAAAGCCATTTGATGCCGCATTGGTCATCTCTGCTTTAAAACACCTCAACGAAGATGCACAGAAGATCGACCTGGTTACCCTGTTTCCAGCAGGTACCGATCAGGGAGGTGAGACGACGGCCTCTCCCAAGATCTGGGAAGACAGTGCGGGCTTCGAGGCCGCGTTGACGAAATACAAGGCCGACGCCGCCAAGGCCGCTGCAGCCGAGCCCAAAGACATCGAGAGTTTCAAAGTTGTCTTCAATCAGGTGACGGAGAATTGCGGCGCCTGCCACAAGGCCTTCCGCATCAAGAAAGACTGAGCGCGTAACGATGATTCGCAGGGCCGTGCTGCTTATCGTCCTGCTGGCGGCCATTGCCGGAACAGGCTTCTGGTTCGCAACGGCCCCAGTTCGCATTGATCCAGCGCTGCTCGCGGCGGTAGTTCCAGGAGATGTTCAACGGGGAATGAAGGTATTCTGGCAGGGCGGTTGTGCCTCCTGCCACGCGGCACCCGGTTCAAAGGGCGATGCGCGGCTCGTGCTGGCCGGCGGTGTCAACCTCGCAACGCCGTTCGGCACATTTGTGACGCCGAATATCTCCCCCTCCAAACAGGGCATCGGCGACTGGTCGTTAGAGGATCTCGCCAACGCCATGATGGCCGGCGTTGCACCCGATGGCCGGCACTTTTACCCAGCTTTTCCCTATACATCCTATGCCCGCATGCAGACGCAGGACATCGCGGATCTCTATGCGTACCTGAAGACGTTGCCGCCCACCGATAATGTTGCCGGGCCGCACAAACTCGGTTTCCCGTTCAATATCCGTCGCGGTCTCGGGCTTTGGAAGCGGCTCTACCTTTCGCCGGGACCTGTTCTTGCCATTGCGGATGCGACCGACGCCGTCAAGCGGGGCCAATATCTCGTTGAGGGCCCCGGACATTGCGGCGAATGTCACACCCCACGAAATGCCATAGGCGGTCTCGACAAGGGCATGTGGCTTGCTGGCGCCAAGGCGGCCGAGGGCAAGGGTGTCGTTCCCAATATTACAGACGGCGAGGGCGGGATCGGTGATTGGTCCGAGAAGGACCTTGCCTACGCACTCGAGAGTGGGTTTACGCCGGACTTCGATTCCCTTGGCGGTTCCATGACCGACGTGGTGCAGAACATGGCGCACATTGAGGCGTCCGATCGCGAGGCGATCGCCGCCTATCTGAAGGCGGTGCCTCCCCACCCGAACGGCTATCCGACCACGCCGAAATGACCACCGCCCTTTAGCGGCGTTCGCAGCGGATCAATACCGAAGGTCCGTCGTTGTATTTGCTTCGCATCGTATAGAGCCAGCCCTGACATTCCTGCATCGAGGTGAAGCACCGTACGGCAGTGACGGGAGCCTCATCACCGCCGAAGGATATAATCGGATTGTCGGTCGTTCCGGAATAATAGCCGATAATGATGCCGGATCCGCGCGGCGGGGTATTGCACCGCCGTCCGGCATATTCGCTGACATTCTTGAGCACAGCCGCCGCACTATCAACCTGGGTGATGGCGAGGAAAGGTTGGGCTGCGAGGCCGATCGCTGCCAATAGAATGAATCTGCTATGCGTCATTGCAAGAAACCTCCGTAGCCCGATGTCGTAACTATACTAAATCCGCTGCATGATTGCGCGGCTGTTTCAGCAAGGAACGGGGTTGGGCCACGTCAAGTTTCTGCGATGGCCATCACATTTGCGTTTTTCCGGCCAGCTTCAACGCATAGGCATAGACGTAGGCCACCTCTTCAAGACGGGAGAAACGGCCTGATGCCCCCGCATGTCCGGCTTCCATATTGATGCGGAAAAGCACCGGGTTGTCGTCCGTCTTGACCTCGCGCAGTTTCGCTACCCACTTTGCCGGTTCCCAATAGGTTACCCTGGGATCGGTCAGTCCCGCCACCGCAAGGATCGGCGGATAGTGCTTTGCTTCCACATTGTCATAGGGCGAATAGGAGGCCATATACGCGTAGTCCGTGGCCGAGGTAATGGGGTTGCCCCATTCGGTCCATTCGGGCGGCGTCAACGGCAGCGTATCGTCCAGCATCGTGTTGATCACATCGACAAACGGCACCTCGGCAATAATGCCTCCGAACGCTTCCGGAGCGATGTTTGCTATGGCCCCCATCAGCATGCCCCCGGCTGAACCGCCCTGAGCTATGATGCGGTCGTGGCTGGTGAATCCTTCCGCAACCAGATGATGCGCGGCGGCGATGAAATCAGAGAACGTGTTTTTCTTGTTCAACCGCTTGCCGTTCTCGTACCAGTCGTAACCCTTGTCCTTGCCGCCGCGTATGTGGGCGATGGCATAGACGAAGCCGCGATCGGCAAGCGACAGGCAATTCGTATTGAAGCTCGCGGGGATCGTAATCCCGTATGATCCATAGCCATAAAGCAGGCAGGGCGCCGTGCCGTCGATCTTCGTATTCCGATGATAGACGATCGAGATAGGCACAATCTCGCCGTCCGGTGCAGGCGCCAGCAAACGGCGTGTCACATAATCATCGGGATTGTGTCCGGATGGGACTTCCTGGGTCTTCAGCAATATGCGCTCGCGGGTGCGCATATTGTAGTCGTAGACCTGTGTTGGTGTCGTCATCGACGAATAGGAAAAGCGAATGATTTCCGTGTCGTACTCCGCGCTGCCCTGCAGCCCCAGTGCATAGGCTTCCTCGTCAAAGGCAATGGAGTGCTCTTCGCCCGTTTGACGGCCGCGAATGAGGATACGTGGTAGCCCGTTTTCGCGTTCAAGCCAGACGAGGTGATTGACGTAGGAAGAGTGGCCAAGGAGAAGTCGCCCAGGCTTGTGGGCAACGACTTCGGTCCAGTTGGCCTTTTCCGGTGCGTTGACGGGCGCGCTCATGATTTTGAAGTCCTTGGCGCTGTCGTCATTGGTCAGAATGTAGAAGACGTCACCGCCCTCGGTCAGGCTGTACTCGACACCAGGCTGGCGCGCGGCAACCAGCTTCGGCTCCGCCGCCGCGTCATTGGCAGGGATAAGCCAGACTTCCGACGTCTGATGATCGTGAATGTCGACGAAGATGAAGTCGTTCAGCGAACTGCCACCGACACCGAGGAAGAAACCGGGATCTTTTTCTTCGTAGTTCAGCCGGTCCTCGCTCTCCGGTCGCCCAAGCTCGTGATAGAAGAGGCGCGAAGGGCGGTGGTTGGCATCGACACGCGTATAATAGAAGCCGTTCGACTGCGCATTCCAAACGCCGCCGCCCGTGGTGTCGCTGACGAGGTCCGGCTGGTCCTGTAGATTGGTCAGCTCACGAACCTTGAGGGTAAAAAACTCCGAGCCTTTATCATCGAATCCCCAGATCATCTTATTGTGATCGGGAGAGTGATCGGCCGAAGCCAGGCGAAAATAGGCTTTGCCTTCGCCTTCGAGATCGCCGTCCAGCAGCATCGTCTGTTCACCACCGTCACGTGGCGTGCGGAAAAACCGGGGCTGCTGGCCGCCGATCTTGTAGGAAGTGCCATAGGCGTAGGGCCCATCCTTGGAAGGGACCGAGGAATCGTCCTCCTTTATGCGTCCCTTCATCTCGTCGAACAGGGTCTTCTGAAGCGGTTTCGTATCCTCCATCAGCGATGTCTGATAGGCGTTCTCAGCTTCGAGATGCCGGCGAATCGCCGGATCCAGCGTCGCCGGATCACGGAAAACGTCCTGCCAGTTCTCGGCGCGCATCCAGGCGTAGTTGTCGATTCTCGTTAAGCCGTGGCGCGTATCCGATACCGGCCTTTTTTCGGATTGCGGAGCAGGGAGATCTGGAAAGCGCGAAGTAAAGGTCATCTAAAAACTTTCATGGCTACCGGCGGGAGACCCCGGGGCGAAACGATTTCGAAACGTATGTGTAGGCGACGCTGACTTCGCGTCAATCCTGATCGAACACGAGCGCATTGCCGTTCATGCAATAGCGCAGGCCTGTCGGAGGTGGTCCATCGGGAAATACATGGCCAAGATGCGCGTCGCAGTCCGAGCACTTTATCTCGGTGCGCCGCATGCCGTAGGAATGGTCCTCGACCGCAAAAACCGCTTCGGGTTCTATCGGTGCGTAGAAGCTCGGCCAACCCGTGCCGGATTCATACTTTGCCTCGGAACGATAGAGCGGTCTATCGCAACAGACGCACTTGTAGAGCCCCTTTAACTTGCTATCGAAGTTCGGGCTGGAAAAAGCACGTTCGGTCCCGTGATGTCGGGTGATCTGATATTGTTCGGGGGTCAACTGTTCCCGCCATTGCGCATCGGACTTGACGACCTTGAATGTTCTTGTGGTCATAGGGGGTTCCTTTTTACGCCAGATGTAGGCATCAACACTAGAATCGGCAATATCTGTTATTATAGAATGCTTGGGGCCCACGCGATTGTTCCTCATTTTTGCCATTTTTTGTCTTAGTGGTATGCCGCAAATCGCTGTCAGCATTCCCAAAGTGTTGTCGCACCTAGAGTCAGGTTCTGGCTTTCTTGCGTCCTTCTTCGTTTGCCTGCTTTTAATCTCTATTCACGGGATTATTTGAAATATTTCTTTTTGGAACGAAGTATTGATTTGACAAATAAAATCCGTTCCGCAATAGAGTGTTATCAAAGGCGTTGGAGACCCTGCGTGTTCTCGACTTTATATTGGTGATTTTAATCTACCTAACGAGATAAAAAAATAGACGAAGGAATTGGACTTAGATGACCACGTTCGACAATTCAAACACAACTGCCGGCGATGTCCTGCTTGAACTCACTGCCGAACTGGTTGCTGCCTATGTCAGCAACAATTCGGTACCTTCCGGCGACTTGCCCGGTCTGATTGCCGACGTTCATGCTGCGCTCGGCAGGGTTGGCGGTAGCGTTGAAGCTGTCGTTGCTGTCCAGGAGAAGCCGAAGCCGGCAATCAATCCTAAGAAATCTGTCGCGGACGACTACATCGTCTGCCTTGAGGATGGCAAGAAGTTCAAATCATTGAAGCGTCATCTCATGACCCACTACAGCCTTACCCCGGAACAGTATCGCGAAAAGTGGGATCTCGATCCGTCCTATCCGATGGTTGCTCCAAACTATGCCGCAGCGCGTTCGCGCTTGGCGAAGAACATGGGTCTTGGCCGCAAGCGCAAGAAGGCCGCCTGATCGACGCCCCTCATACAATCTCCATAACGACCAAACGGCGCCTCGGGGCGCCGTTTTCCTTTCAGGCAGTGCGAGGGCGTCAGGGCCGCGCGCCGCCATCTGAAACCGACGCCTTAGTGTTTCCAGAGCTTGCTTCAGCCCTATGTGCCGGTTGAGATCATAGCTCCAGTGGCCTTTGGCTCCCTTGAGGAGCTCGCGCTCGATCAGTCGCTTGAGCCGCTTGCACATACGCTCCTTCTTCGCGTTGTCGAGCATGAGTACCGCCCCAAGATCCTCGCCGCACAGGATCTGAAGCGCAAGCCTTTGGCGCGCTCCGCTTATTTCGCCCTCCCTGGCCGCGAGAAACGCGCTTCTCTCTCTTTTCCATCCTGCCGCTGACATGTTCGATCCCCGTGTTGTGGATGGAACGAGTATGTGCCTCGGCGGTCCGTAGTAGGATTTATATCCCCTACATTTTTGATTAAGCGCAAAAATATGACGGATATACAAGGTATTATCGCATATACATCGAAAAACTTATCCACACACTTGATGGGCGAAATATAAGAAGATATTCCTATTAGAAAGTGGAGTCAGGATGTCTTCGAGCTTTCCCAATCTGATCCGTTCGGCTCCCGAGGCGAGGGCGTTGATTCAATCGATCCGGCCAAGGCGCGGTAAATCGAAGACGCCGGAACTCGTTCTGATCGACGGGGAGGCGCCACTCGATGAGCGGCTGCTTCAAGTGTGCGACGGCCTTATCGACATTCTTTCGACTTTCTTCAATGTCAGCGGCCGCGAGCTGCGCTCGCATTCGCGCTGCGAGCGTCCGGTGGCGCGGGTCCGACAAATCGGCATGTATGTCGCGCACGTGACGCTGGCCCTGACCATGAGCGAGGTGGGGCTCGCCTTTGGCCGCGACCGGAGTACCGTCAATAACGCATGCCATCTCATCGAGGACATGCGCGAGGAATTGGAATTTGACCGGATTGTGCAGACGATCGAGAATGTCGTGAAGGTCGCATTCATGCGCGACGGGACGGTGCGCCGATGACCACGCGATACCAGAAAAATGGCGAGCTACGGCTGTTGCGGTTTCTGACAAAAGGCCCGGCCGAACTTGTTGAACACGCCGGGAGTGAAAGAATGACGCTCGAAAGCCGGCACCATGGCGCCATTTCCATTGAATGCCTCACAATGCAATCCGCGCTAAGCAATGGTATCGCTACATTGCGCGAGCGGCAGCTATCGCTGAGCCAAGCCGGCAGGGCCCGTCTGCGCCGTCTCGGCTCAGCCAACGATCCCTTTACAGGGCAGCATCGCGAAGAGACTACCGTTCTCATTGCCGACCGGCAGGGAGCGATGCAGGTATTAAGCAATCAAGGCGAGTCGCCGCTTGCCATGCTACGCAAGCGCCGGAACGCCAACGGGGTGCCGTTCATCGACGACCAGGTATTCAGGGCAGGCGAGCGGCTGCGAGCCGACTATACGATTGGCAACCTGATGCCCTCGATCGGCGTCAACTGGGACGTAACGGGTACCGGCTCGCGCTCCAACGGCGTGTTGGAAATCACCGATGCCGCGCTTGCCGCCCGTCAACGCGTTGAGCAGGCATTGGAGGCTGTGGGACCGGAGCTTTCCGGCGTACTTGTCGATGTATGTTGCTTCCTTAAAGGGCTCGAGACGATCGAACGCGAACGCCAGTGGCCAGTCCGCTGGGCGAAGCTGATCCTGAAGACCGCCCTGGCCACGCTTGACCGACACTATCATCCGCCAGCGCCGTCACGGCGAAGTCAGCGCATTATTCACTGGGGAGCGGAAGACTACCGGCCCGTACTTTGATCGAGCCTATGCAAGCAAGGTCACGCCATAGCGAGCGCCGACAGAGCCTCGCTTCGAATACGGCCAATCATGGCACGCAAGCCGTTTGACCGCTGCGGTGTCAGATGCTCGTCGAGGCCCAGCTTTTTCAGGATCGCTTCGGGATCCACCGCCAGAATCTCCGACGCACGCTTGCCGGAGTAAAGCACCATCATGATGGCGACGAGGCCACGCACAATATGCGCGTCGGAATCGCCAAGAAAATCAATGACGGGATCCGTATCTTCAGCAAGTGAGCTTTTCAACCAAACCTGACTGACGCAGCCCCTGACCTTGTGGGCGGCATCGCGCGCGGATTCCGGGTATGGCTTGAGGTCGCGTCCGAGATCGATGACATAGCGGTACCGGTCTTCCCAATCATCGAGAAAATCGAAATCAGCAATAATGTCGTCAATCGTCTGTGCCATGACTAAATCCCTTTAGAGCACATATAAGGATATTGGCGGCAAACGTCACCGTGTAATACGCAAAAACCGGCTAGTTTCGCGTGACTGTCCCTGTTTGGGTCGTTTTATCGACGCTTGCGGCTTCACCTTGCCGATCCACGGCTTCCAGCACTTCGCGCAATGCCAATTCGCGCAGCTTCGCCTTTATCGCGTCCGCTCCGGGTGCGGTGGTGTTCGTGTCCCCATGCGCTGTCGCAACGGCTGCGTCGGGCCTTGGGTTGTCCTTGCCAAGCTGCGTGCCGAGATATTCGTAACCCGCCTTGGCGACCTCTCCGGCGCGCTCGCCCGCATTGGCGAATGCAGCTTTTCCGGTTTCGCAAGCTTGCGGCTTGCGGCTGCAGAAATCGCCCAGATCAATAAGGGTCTCTCGCGCCGCCACGAATGCTTCAAGCGGGCCGGGCTGAGTTCCGCCGCGCTCGTCCTTCGATCCCGCCGGAATGAACAGCGAAACCAGCATCATCCAGAAGCAGAACTTGATCGCAAATCTGATCAGGAAACCCATGACCTATTTCCTCTGCCCAATCTTCGTAACGGCATTCCTCGGGACAAGCTTGACATAGAACCGGCAAGAACTCGTTGCGGCAAAGTTCCGAATTTAATCGATCTTAGAAACGAAGGATTAAGAATCTCTCGAACGGGAGGAGGCGGTTCTCTCGATTCGAAAGGCGCGCGGCCATCGAGGGGCAACCCTTCATTTACCATGCCTTTCACAATCGCTGGAAACGGATCGCAAGCAGCCGACGGAGGCCCGGTTTTATCCTTTCCTTAAAGCCTCGTCTGCAAAAGTTAACGCCGACAAGAATGTTGCAAGCGACATTCGGGATAATGACCACATGCCATTCGGCGCAGGCCGGAACATGTGGAAAGCAGGAAAAAGCTGGTGCCGATTCATTCCGTCATTCGATCCAGGATTGTCGAGACCTTTGATCGTCTCTGCAAGCGCTGGGTAAGTGGCTCCGTCGTGGATACGGCAGAGCGAGCGCGAGACGCACGCATGGCTGGCAGCCTTTTTGCAATGCCATTGCTGCTGGTTAGCTCCCTGCTGACAAGTCACTCATTGACGAATGAAGTTGCGGGCATCGTAAGCCTCGTCGTCGGGGTCCTCGCCCTGCCGATGATCTTCTGCGGCGCGCTTTCGCTTTCGCGCAAAAGCTCCACAGTCGGCACGGCGGCGCTCATTGCCTACGGTGCCTCGATTGCTGCAATCAGCATTGGTGCGTCATCAGCAAATCTCCTCTTGTGGCTGATGGCGGCTGCGATCCCGCTGGAGACATGGTTCGTCCAGAGATCGAGGGCCGCACTGGGGATTTCGGGCGTTGTTGCCGCCTCGGTCCTCGCGGTACTTTTTGCCGTGGCGTTCGAGATCGGCGGGGCAGTAGCTCTTACTCCTTTCGTGGTCCTGGCTTCGCTTTGCTACGTGGCGATCTTGATTGTTCGAACCGCGAGCGCTCTTTTCGGCCAAGTCCGGTCAGCACGCCGTGACGATCGTGTGGCCGATCTGGAAAACGCCATTGAAGGCGTCGTGATACGACTCGCAACTGACGGGACAATCGAGTCCTTGTCGTTGCGGGCGCAGGAACAATTCGGCATTGCTCGCAACCTGCTGATAGGCACACCCTTGATGGAGAGGGTGCACGTCTCGGATCGTGTCCAGTACGCAAATTTCCTCGCCGATCTGAAGGCTGGCGCGGCATGCGTGGCAGCCGACGTGAAGCTGCGCAGTGTTGCCCCTGGCGAGACATCGAAACATGCGCACAGCGTCCGGTTCGCAACCCATCGGTTGCGCGCTGTACCGCACAGCGAAGGTGCGGGCTTTCTTGTCGTCGCCACTGATATTGCACAGGCCGTTGCGGACAGGAATGCACTCGCCCATGCGCGCCGCGAAGTTGAAACCGCCGAAATCGCCAAAAGCCGCTTTCTTGCGTCGGTCAGCCACGAACTGCGCACACCGCTCAATTCGATCATCGGTTTCTCCGATCTTCTTCTGCAGGAGATATGCGGCAAGTTGCCCGACTCGCGCCAGCGCGAATATGTCGAACTGGTTCATCGTTCGGGCACGCACCTTCTGTCGGTGGTCAATGCCATCCTTGACGTGTCGAAGATCGAGGCCGGCACCTATCCGATCGTCACTGAAACCTTCGCGTTTAAGGAAGCCGTCACCATGGTGCACGACATGATGGCGCACCAGGCATCGCAGAAAGGCGTGACGCTGTGTGACCGCGTCAGCCCCCGGATCGGCAATGTGGTTGCGGACCGGCGGGCGATCAATCAGGTGCTGATCAATCTCGTGTCGAACGCGGTCAAGTTCACCGAGAGTGGCGGCGTTGTTACGATCGACGCACTGATTGAAGATGACATGCTCGCCTTTTCTGTCAGCGACACAGGCATCGGCATCATGGAAGCCGACTTGAAGACCCTCGGGCAGCCGTTCCGCCAGGTGCAAAATGACTATACACGCAAACACGAGGGGACGGGGCTGGGCCTTGCGACCGTCAAGGGCCTCATCGGTCTTCACGGCGGTGCCCTCAACATCAGAAGTACGCCAGGCGAGGGCACAGTGGTCGACGTTCGCATTCCGCTCGATGGGCCGCAGGTTGATGACCAAAAGGAAGAGGCGGCAAACGTGGTCGAATTCAGGATAGAGAGCGATATGAGGGGAGGTTCCCATGCCGAAACCCGTAAATCGGCCTAGCAAGCGCCGCGCCCGGAAGCGGGGGCGGGTCACCGTCGTCCTGTTGGCTGCCGGCGGACTTGTGGCCAGCAATCCGGCGATCGCCGGCGGTACGACGGCCTTTCTGGTGACGCTCGGCTTCATCTCCGCAAATGCGCTCTGGTATCAGCCACATGTGCATGATGGCGTGTTCTTCCGCACAAGGCCGGAACTCGTGTTCAAGCCGATCAAGCAGCAGGCAAGCCCACTCGGCAAGGCTTCCGATAATTCGGACAATCAACCAGTAGATGCTCCCATCCGCAAGGTGACTTCGGTTCCGGTTCCGCAAAGCCAGGATCCGATTGCCGCCGCTATCAACGGCGACCCGGTTCTGGCGCCGGGCGGTGATCCGGAGGTCGCGAAGCTGCAGCAGAAGCTGCTGGCGCTCGGGCTCTATACGGGCACTGTTGACGGCATTTCCGGCAAGGGCACGCGCGCGGCCATAGAAGCCTATCGCAAGGCGGCAGCCGAGATCGGCATCGACGCTGAGCCCGCTGTCGACAAGCCAAGCGAGACGACGGCCAGCATCGCAGTTCCGGCGAAGAAGCCAACGCAATCCGAGGAGTCTGCGATTGTCCAGAAGGTGTCGACCAGCCCCGCCCAGAATGTCGCCGCAAGTGGTGCCCCTGGGGGGCTTTCGCCTGCCGAGATCGTTCGGGTTCAGGCGGGCCTGCGCGCGTTTGGCAACGATATGGTCGAGATCGACGGTAAGGTCGGTGGGTCTACAAAGGCGGCGGTGAGTGAGTTCCAGAAGCTATTCCGCCTGCCGGTGACAGGGGAGCCGGATGCGAAACTCCTTGCCAAGATGCAGGAAATCGGCCTGATCAACTGATTGGAGCCTCAGAATGCGTCTCACCTCTGAATTCTGGGTTGCTGCACTGGTGCGCCGTGTCAACAGTAGCGGCGCTTTCGCCGCACTTTCCAAGAAAGGGGCGGCCGAGGCTGGGGCGATCTTCATCAAATTTCGCAATGCGGACGGGACTTATGATCTCTTCGGTCCCGCCCCGCAAATGGCCTATGACGAATCGAAGCCGCAGGAACGGCAGTTCACCTTGCTCAAGCGCCGTGTTGAAGAGGCTGACGCCGACGCCGATCTTGAAAAGCAGAAGCGTTGGGATCGTGACCTCTGGATTGTTGAAATCGAGGACTATCGCGACGATCGTGGCGAACTCTTCCCGGTCGCCCCCGAATAGCGAGCAGCTCTAGGAAACGCGCCGCCTGCCATCTTCAAAGTCTTGCGCCATTTCGCGCAGTTTCTGCCGCAGCTTCTGGGGGTTCTCAGCAGTTTTCCATCGGTCGACCGTCGCTTGTGCCTTCTCCCGGTCGATCTGGCGGTAAGACTGGATGAACAGGCGCAAGGACCGCAGGTCCTTGTGCACCAGCCCAAATAGGCCGGTAAGAATCAAATGGGCAGCCTCTGCCGACAGGCCGAGGGACGCAAGAGCGATCGTTAGTTCGGCATTGAAGCCATGGCCGATGACTTTTCTCGCCGTCTCGGGATCAAGATCGAGGGCGAGGGCCAACTCCTGTTCGAACGACAGCGTCTGATCCAGCAGCGCTGCGTCGACGAGATGGTTGGCGAGCGCACCTTCGTCCGACGGCGCTGCATCGCGCATCAGAGCTTTCAACGCTTCACGGGTTTCGCGCAGGCGCTGCGATTCTTGTGACGCTGACGGCTCGGGCACCTGGTGATCTTCCCCCAAACTGAAATGCGACTGAATCTCAAGCGCGTTGTCGATGGAGGTATCTTTGAAGCTTCGCAGGAGGCTCAAGAGTTCGGGATCATTGGATCGCCGGCGCGCGATGACCCGGGCATGCGCGAGACCTTTATGCGCTACGATGTCGCTGAGGTCCTTGGGCGTCAGCAGTGGCGAGCGCAGGAGCAACGATGCCGATATGTCGATATCGTCCTCGGCAAGTGCCAGGATCAGGCGTTTTGGCGCGTGCGGAAGTTCGGAAAGGGCGGCGGCAGCGTGGCGGCGGACCCTGGGCGAGGCGAGTGCCAGAAGCGGAACGGCGAGATCTTCAAGTTGTTGCGCGTCACTTCTTGCCGGTCTTGCGACGCAGCAGAAAGCGGTAATCGATGCGGTAAGGAGATCGTCAGCCTTGCTGCCGCCGTTGCGGTCTTCAAGTGCCCGAAACTCAGGATACTTCACGAATACACTCCACTCGAGGCACAACGCGGTTAAACAATGGCTAAAATTAGCCGCCAAGCGTTAGCAAGCCGTTAACCATCGGCATGTCTAATGAAATTATGGCGCAAATCATGCGCGCGTAGGCATCGGAGTATCCCAAGGAGAGCAACACAGACCGATACGGATGGATCATGGGGTTTGTCATCGCATTTCCAGGCAGCACCACCAAGCGCCGGCCCAGCGCCGACACAATTCGGCCCCGTCAAGCCGAGATCACGATATTTCCGGGTGTTCGTTACGAACGCTACCCGGCCGACCCGCCTAAGCGGCCTAAAACAAGATCGCACCGCAATTTCGTCGATCCGGTGACGCAGCCCGGGTAGTTCTTGGCGAGGCGCTGTTCTTCGCAACGATTGATGTGATCGCCGCACGGGGCCTTTACCGTCCGCCCCGGAATGACCATCTGACAGCAGGAATCATCATCAGGAGCAAAGCCGATGTTCATCGTTTCTTTGACCTATGTCGTTCCACTCGATGAGGTGGACGCAATGATCCCGGCGCACAATGCGTTCCTTGACAAGCAATATGCGGTGGGCACGTTTCTCGCATCGGGTGCGAAGGTACCGCGAACCGGCGGGATCATCCTTGCCAGGGCAGAGAGCGAGGCAGCATTGCGGGACATTCTTGCCGAAGACCCGTTCCATCAGACCAAGATGGCCTATTACGATATCCAGGAGTTCAATCCTTCGCGGACGGCGGCCGGAATGGAGTTGCTCAAGGTCTAAATATTAGAGTAGCGGTGTGCATTCGGCGCTGTTCAGGAAGGCATCGACTTGGCTTTTCCAGGAACCATCGGGCACAAAACTGCGCACGACCACGAATCCCTCATCCATGTCAGCTTCGATCATGACCGAGTTTTCAGCGGACTCAGGCTTGGTCTTGTTGAGTTCGATCATCTGCAGGGGTGTTGCCACGACAAGGTCGAGCTGATCGGCGATCGCTGTCCTGTCGTTGATCGAATAGATATTCTCGCCTTGGCGGTTGTAAACTGAAATCGACCAATAGGGCGTTGTTCCAACGCCCGTGATGTGCGCCGGCAAATCGGTGATGTCAAAGCGGCAGACCGTTGCTTGGAACAAAGGATCGAAGGCGAGGGGAACCATGCTCGGCGCGCCTTCACGAATGACCCGATGGAACTGCCAGTCGTCGCCATAAGCGGAGACACGCGACCAGCTGTTGCGGTTGGAATAGTAGGGCACCAGCAGCACGACGGCGAGGTGGACGAGACCGGCTCCAACAAGGCCAAAGAGGATGGCACGAAGAATTTTAGCCATCGCACGCAACCCTCGTAACAGTCGGGAACGCCATGTTGACCAAGCCGGAGTTGCTGGCGATCGGGGTATCATAGAGCGTCATGACAAGAACCATGCGCCCGTTCCCCGCCGTGGCCAGCCAGTTTCCAGGTTGCGCCCTCGGCGAAACGCTTACGCTGAACCCGCCATCATCGTTACGATATATCTGCCGCGAATGAAGGGCGGGGAGCTTGTCCTTGCCGGGATCGAGCGCCGTCAGCGCGCGGTCGGCTGCATAGAGCGTCCAAAAGCGGGCGTTCGGAGTATTTCCCTCGACCTTGTAGGTGCAGCGGCGGTCAAGCGTTTTACCCTGATTGTCATTGTAGGCGTAGAAGACGAGTCCCTCTGTACCGCCGAGCGGAAAGGCTCCCTCGCGCGCCGCCCGCGCCTTCGCGTAGGGATCGGAGAGGGGGGTGCCCGCGTCAGGATGAGCGGTCCATTGCCCAATGGCAAGTGCACCGAAGCCGTCGAAACGGTTTACCGCATACCACGCGCTCAGCGTTCCGCCGCCGACGGCAATCACTAGCGCAAGGAGGGCAAGGAAAACATTTCGAAGCATGAAGACGATGACTACACGGGAGCGTTCAGGCACGCAATCAAAGCGCAGAAACCTTTTCCGGGGGAACAGGCAGTTTCAACTGTGGCGCAGCTCTTAGTGCCTGACCGATCTCACGCACGGCCGTCGCGGTTGCGCCGGAAAGGACACGCGGCCGTTCGAGCGCGGTCAGGGCATCCGCCTCATCGTCAGCGGTCTTTTGTTTCGTCGCGGCAACCTTTTCCTGTTTTGGCATAGTCGGATCAATGCCGGGGATAGGCTTGAGGTCGATGTTCTGATGCGCGTAGTTCATGAAGCGCTGCCATGTCATTGCCGGAAGGATGCCTCCCGTAAGCTCCTTGGTCGGCGTGAAGTTGTCGTTCCCAAACCATACGGCAGCCGTGTAGTTGCCGGTGAAACCGACAAACCACGCGTCACGATAGCTCTGGGTCGTGCCGGTCTTGCCGGCAACGCGGGTCATGGGCAGGGCGGCGCGCCTGCCAGTTCCCCATTCCGGGACCTGTGACAGCATGATGTTCATGTTGTTGGCAGCAGTCTCCGACAGGACGCGGTGCGGCTTCGCGCCATCTTTTTTCCAATCCCAAAGCACCTCCCCGGTCTGGCTGAGGATCTGCGTGAAAGGGTGCCGCATGCCGGCAATGCCGCCGGTGGCGAAGACATTGTAGCCCGTTGCCTGATCAAGCACCGTCATGCCCGATGTGCCGAGCACCATGGTCTTGTGCGAGCTGATTGGCGATTCGACGCCCATTGCCTTGGCGAGAGCAACGATGGGAGCCGTTGTCAGGTAATCCTTGGCGAGACGAACCGGCACCGTATTGATGGATTTGACCAAGGCTGTTGTAAGATCGATCTTGCCGAGATATTGCCGCGAATAGTTCTGGGGCGACCAGTTGCCCCAAGAAATCGCGCCCCCGGAAATCAGGGTCTTCGGGGTCATTCCCTTTTCCATCGCCGCTGCGTAGACATAGGGCTTGAACGATGACCCTGCCTGACGCTGTGCCGCTGTAGCGCGGTTGAACTGGCTCTCGCCATAGTCGCGTCCGCCGACGATTGATCGTACTGCACCATTGTTTTCGAACACAACGATGGCGGCCTGCGTGACGTTGTACTCCTTGCCATACTGGCGCAGGTGATACTCCGCTGACTCTTCGGCAGCCTTTTGAATGCCCATATCAATGGTCGTGCGCACGACCAGTGTATGGGTCGGCAGCTTCTGAGCCACCTTACGTACTTCATCAAACGCCCAATCGAGGAAATAGTCCGGACTTTCCGACCTGCCGCGATCAACGACGGTTGCCGGATTGCGGCGGGCGCCGACCACTTGCCCTTCGGTCATCAGCCCGCCCTGCACAAGGTTCGTAAGCACCACATTGGCGCGGGCGCGGGCGGCGGGCAGGTTAACGTGCGGCGCATATTTGGCTGGCGCCTTGAACAGGCCTGCCAGCATTGCGGCTTCGGCGAGATTGACGTCCTTGATGCTCTTGCCGAAGTAGAATTGTGCGGCGGCGGCAATTCCGAATGTGCCCCCGCCCATGTAGGCGCGGTCGAGGTAAGTCTGGAGGATTTCCTTTTTTGTCAGGTTGGACTCCAGCCAGAGGGCAAGGAATGCTTCCTTGATCTTGCGGTCGATGCTGCGCTCGTTGGTAAGAAAAAGGTTCTTGGCGAGCTGCTGCGTAATCGTCGATCCGCCCTGCACTACGGAGTTCGCTCGCAGGTTTTCTGTCATGGCGCGCGAAAGACCGAGGAAATCAATGCCGAAATGATCGAAGAA
>NZ_JBBNAM010000376.1:0-6922 GCF_037994425.1 Phyllobacterium sp. | reverse complement strand
GTCCACGTCTTCGGATTCGGGGACGGATGGGGCGGTTTCTGCGAGCCCTATGCTGCAGACGGTCTGACGCTCGGGACCGAGAACGGCGACGAACTGGTAACCGAAAATGGCACCTTCATTATTACCGGTCCGTTGACCCGGGATGCCGAGTGGATGTGCGAAATCGACGTTAAACCCTACGACTGCATGTGAAGGATTGAAACATGGCTGATTGGTCTCCACCCTTTGCGAATGCCGGCGAAAAGCGGCTTCCCACTCCTGAAGAAGTTGCGAACGGCTTTCCTTGTGGGCCCGCTGATCAGCGACTATTCAATGCGCTTTTCAATCGTGTTGAAGCCGAGCTCGGTGATCTTGTGGGATTTGCCGGTATCACGCCTTCGGACGCCGACAACACAACGGTGCGTCAGGCGGTGCTGGCCCTTATTGATGCGGCAACTGGCGGCAATCCCGCCGGCTACATCCTGATGACGCAGGCGCGGGCTCGCCTTCCTATCTTTCCCGAGGTTATCAATACCGATGGGCGCATTATTGTCACATCTCCGGGAACAGGACAGGTGAGGCTCCCCGGCGGCGTGGACTTCCTGCACCGCGGCATTTTCACGGTAACGACATCGCAAACGGACTTCGCGACCGACCCGTCAAAAACGTATCATCTTCGATGGGATCCAACGAATGGATTCCGCCTGATCGATGTGGCCAATAACGTCTATAATCCCACGGCGTTGGTGGAGACCAATATCAAGTTTGATAGTACCTTTGATGACATCATCTTTGCTCGAGTTATAACCAACTCCTCAAACGTTCCGACCATAACAAACCTGGCCAACAAAAACCTTCTCACAGCTGATGGTTATGGAGCCTCTGCACCATTCGGTGATGCTGGATATGACCCAGCTACACCATCGTACACCATTGAAAATGATGTGATGGATCCGAAGCTGATGACTCATTACGCGACTCAAACCGTCAACTTCGCTCGGACTCCCCAAGTCTATATCACTGCCATTCAAGATGTCTTCACAGTTAACCCTCCTGTATCTGAAGTCTCAATGGGCGCTCGGGCATTGAGCCGATACAACATCGCTGTATGGGCGCAGGGTGATGCAGGACATGCAACCGGTTGGGCAGCGAGGGCATAACTTATGGCGATCATTGAGATTGAAGACCTTCCTTCAACCGGTCTACCCAATATGCTGCATGAATTCGCAGCGCAGAAGGACGGCCTGACCGTCAAGTTGCGTGTGGATCAAGTGTACAGCTTGATCCTTGCAGCCATGCAGACTGGCGCTCCATCGAACATGAACACCTTCGATGAGATATCCGCTTCACTCGGTGATGATCCTGCTTTTGCCGCTACTATGACATCCGCATTAGCGCTTAAGGCGGCACTCACTCAGGTGGCGCGCACTGATGTGTCCCAGTCGTTGAGCTCGGCTCAGAAGATACAGCTGCATTCCAACATTGCTCGCGCCAATCTGAGAAATTTAATCGTTAACGCGCAGATGGCGGTTGCTCAAGAGTCGGGTGGCGGTTCAAGCGGCACAGCTGGTTGGCACGCTGTTGACCAATGGTTTTCTAGTTTCAGCACGAGTGCTGGTGTTGTCAGCTTCGGGCGTGTGGGGTCAAAGACACCTCGCGGATCCGCATATCGAGTGCGCTTGTCAGTAACAACCGCTGATACCTCTCTTGCCGCGGGTGAGTATCTTTGCCTCACGCAGAAATTGGAGGGAAGTCGCCTAGCCGATCTAGGATGGAACGGAACAACCGGACAGCAACTTGTTTTGCGTTTTGGTTTCAGAGGGCCGGCCGGAACCTACTCCATCTCCTATCAAAATCCTGTCACAGCCACACGCACTTGGGTGTCTAATTTCACTATCTCCGCAGGACAGGCAAACACTGATGTGGAGATTACAAAGGTAATTCCCGCCTGCACCACCGGTGGAACATGGCCCAATGATAACGGGCAGGGTTCTCAGCTTAATATTACGTTGGCAAGTGGATCAACATTCAACACAACGCCGGATGTATGGGCCACTGGCAACTTCTTGGGTGGCACCGGTATATCAAATGGTCTCGGGGCAAATACCAATGTTTTCGAGTGTTTGATGTTGGCTTGTACGCTGACCCTGCCTCCACAGGTGTTGCGCCAGAATGGGTTCCTCAAGACTACTATGAGGCTTTGCGAGATTGCGAGCGATATTGGTTCCTTATGGCCGGTGTAATTATTCAACCACCATCAGCCCCGAATTCATCGGTGTTCTTTCCGACTTACATGCGGGCAAGTCCAACCGCTACCAATCCAACAGGCAACCCAGGCTTTGTTTTGAACCAATCGACGCCGCTCAATGCAGACATTTCATGCACCACTCGTGCTTATGCCAATGTCGCCTTTAACGCGAGGATGTAAATGAAATACGTATCAGCAAGATGGGCGACGCCGCAGGAAAATGGCGTCATTGAGGCCAAAGGCGATGACGATCAAACTTATTGGATACCGAGCCACGATAGTGATGTTTCACCTTGGCCTCAATTCCTCGCTGAAGGTGGCGTCATTGGTCCATATGTGGCTCCGGTATTGACCCCGATTGAGTGCCCATTATCACCCGATCAATTTTACACCATGCTGGACAATGAAGGGAAGTTCGAGGACTTCGATGCGGCCATCAATACAGTGACGCCAGCATCCAAAAAGCAGACCTGCCGCAACCAGTTCAACAATGCGCAACTCTTCACTTGGGACATGGTTTTGGTCCAGATGGTAATGCCGAATGTTTACGGAGCAGGATGGGAAGAGACGTTTGGGCCAGTGTGGGTGGCTGCATATAACATCCTTAGCCAATTGGCTGCGGAGTGAACGATCGCGGCCATTACCGGTTCAGCTTCCGGTAATCCCACGGCTTCATAAACTTGCCCTTCCACACTCCGGCTTTGGTGGCTCGCGCAACTCTTTCCTCCGCAGCATATAGACCCTTGGAATATTGGGGATAGTCGATTGCGTAGCCATGAGTGACCAGCCAGGACGCAAGATTGTCACCTTTGGAGTTGATGCAATTCGCTACGATGCGTCCGTATCTGTCCCGATCGACGGCCTTGCAGCCAACTGGTTGAGAGCGTTGAAGCAACTCGTCCAGAGCAAAACTGCCAATCTGGCCACACCGGTATGCCTTGCCTTTCCCGTCTTCACAGGTCTGACGCCCTTCTGGCGCGTCGACTCCGAATATCCTGATCCTCTGGCCGTGTATCTCGATGGTGTCCGCATCGATGACGCTGGCCGTGCCAATGATACTTGCATCACTGCCAAGCGCAGGCGCTGTAATGAGGGCTGCAACAGCCGCCAGTAAAACTCGCTTCATATATTTTCTGATCCCCAGACCCAAGGCGAGGATCATGTGTCCGGAGCAGACGGCTGTCTAGTCCGTCGTTGAGTTAACCCACACAAAGGAAATGTCCATGGCAACTTCTCAGGAAGTGCAGGAGCGCTTGCGCGCGCTCGGCTATTACAACGGCAAAATCGACGGCGATCTTGGTCCGGCTTCCAGAACGGCCATTGTCGAGGCGCTCAAGGGTGTCGCGGCTGTCGCGCAGCCGGCGCCGCTGCCCGATTACTCGGCGGTTTCGGATTCTATCAAGACATTGCTTTCGAAGCAGCCTAAGGCCTCGCGATTGATCAACGAAATCATCGTGCACTGCACGGCCACGCCAGAGGGCAGGGCGGTTTCGGTCGACACGATCCGCGGCTGGCACAAGGCGCAGGGCTGGAAGGACATCGGCTACCACTATGTCGTTCTGCTGGATGGCACGGTTCAGGCCGGCCGACCTGAAGCCGAAATCGGATCGCACGTCGCCGGCCACAACACCGGCACGCTCGGGGTCGTTTACGTCGGCGGTGTCGCTGCTGACGGGAAGACGCCTAAGGATACGAGAACGCCAGCGCAGAAGGCAGCGCTTCTCGCCATCGTGAACGGTCTGATCGCCAAATATCCGGCGGTCAAGAAAGTTACTGGTCACAACCAGTATGCAGCGAAGGCCTGTCCTTCGTTCGATGTCCGCAAGGACGCACTCGGCCAACTCATCTGATCCCAGATATTTCAACGGAGAACGACCATGCGCACTCTGCTTTTCGCAGCGGCGGCAGCCCTTGTGCTGTCCGCCTGCACCACCACGAATATCGATAGCGCCATTCAGAAAAACCTTCCTCGAACCTGTTCCCTGATCAATCAGGCTCATGCTGCGTTCATCACCGTCTCGATCAGCGGCAGCGTTTCTGCCAAGACCGTGGCGAAAGAAGCTGCAGCCTATGAGGCCGCTCAGAAGGTCTGCGTAGACCCGAGCTCGGTCACGGCTTCGACCGCGCTGGTCAAGGCCGCTGAGGTCTACGCGACCATCACCATCGCCCTTCGCGATGCGAAGAATGCGAAGTAAGGGGGCGGGGATGAACGTGCTGCTTTCCTTAGCCGTCATGTTTGCCGTCATGATCGATCCTGCGTTCGCGCAGGATCAGGTCATCGCTCCAAGCTCTTGGCTTTACGATATCTGGCAGATCGTTCAGCCGGTCGTTGTCATGCTGGTTTCGACCGCAGGGCCCATCCTCGTCACCTGGCTTGCGGCCAAGTTGGCAGCTTTGCTGCAATCAACCGACGAGGCCAAGCGCAAGGAGATCGAGGAACGATTACGATTGGCGTTGCATACCTCCGCGTTCAACGCGCTGAAATATGCGGCCTCGCGAGCAGGGATACAGCTTCCCGATGCTCTCTCTTCGATCTCCCCGGCGGTAGTGGACGCAATCGATTACATCAGGTCCAAAAATCCGGACGCGATCGACGCATTCAAGCTGTCCAACGAACAACTGGCAGAGATCGTCATTTCGAAGCTGCCGGATGTCAAAGCAATCATCGCTGCCGGGCTACCGGACGCTAAGAAATAGAAGAATCGGTTTCGGACGGATGATCTCCGCACTCGCATCAACAAGGGCATGAAATGACGGACAACAGGACAGATTGGAAACCCGATATGCTACGTCCTTGGTATGGCCACTTTAATTTACCGACGATCCTGGCAGTGCTCGGTGTTGGTTGGGGCATTGCCAGCTACGTCAAGGATCTGTCCAATGGCCTTGAGTCCATGCAGGTTCAGGTTCAAAACCAAAACGCTATGTCTCTGGAAAGAGCCAAGCAAACTGATGCCAAATTTGATCAGCTGATGATCTTGCCGATGCAGGTTCAAAACCTGCAGATATCGGACCAGGCTCAGAACCAGCGGATGGATCGCATTGCGGATACCATCATCGAAGCGTTGAGGAAGGATATCAACGCCGTATCGGTCAAGGTCGAGGTCCTGACCACCAAGATCGATAATATGAATGGAACTCGGAAGTCAGAGCTGACGTATCCGCAGAGCAAATAATTCCATCGCCCTGCCGGTCAGGGCCATTTGTTGGGTTGTGGAGGAAATACCTGGCATCCCACCCAGGTGAGCAACACAAAAACGATGCAGATAATGAGCGTCGACATTCTCTCTTGCTAGCCCGTGATGGTTGAGGCTCGGCAGAGGAGTTGAGGAGAGACCGAGCCTCGTTGTTGCCAATCGTTTAGACGCATTAACCCTAAAAAACTGCGCCTATCGATGCTTGCGGTCAATTCACGATAATTTATTAGAGTGGTTAGCCCTTCCGCGGACTCGGGCTTACCAGTGTAGGCAGTCCGCGGTGGTTCCGCCCTCGAAATAGCGATGTTCCCTCTTAGTGCGGTACGAGACATGCAAAGTTAAAATGCTGCTGCGCAATGCGTCGGCAGGTTAATGTGGTAGGAACATTTCTCTGATTATTCACGTTTCCGAACATGGAAGAAAACGCCTTCAGACCACTGATATTGCGCCGGCAAGGCAAAAAACCCGAGACTATCGGTACCCTTAACGATGCATTCGAATTTCTGAAACACAACTGGCACAAAGCCCGACGTGGTCCAGTGTGTCAGCGCGCTAAAATTGCCTGTTCGGCCGCGCTTAAAGGAGCGGTCACGGTGGAGGAGGCGAGAAGCGCCTTTATCGAAGCCGCAGTTGAGGCAAACATGCTTGTCGAGGATGTGGCGGATTCCCTGATCCAAACCCTGGTTGCAAAAGCCCTTCCTGGCAATTTCGAATAGTCAAACCATTAAAATTCGCCCGCCGCCGGTCAATCCGGTCGGCGGGCTCTTTTTGCATTTACGGCTCTAATGGGGGATCGGTAGCGAAGGCTCGTTTGGCCGATCCCCTTATGGACACAGGCTCGAAATCGCGATCACCAAGAAATCATGAGCATTGGGAAATTTGCTGCTTAATCCGCCTCGCGCCGTAGGTAATGCGTTCCTCGTCTCGCACCCCTTTCAAGGCAGGCGCATGAGGATCGGAGTGATCCCGGCGTCCTGCAATCGTTCGAGTACTTCGAAGAAAGGTATCGCCAATATGAAAATCATGGCGTCAAGAAATACTCTCGCAACTATATGCGGTGAAACCTCAACCACCCTGACATCCCTCCATAAAAGCGGGTTCGGTAGCCATCTAGGTACTCTGGCTTTGTATTGGCTGTAATCAGCACCGAGCTTCCCATTGAGGTGACGCTCTTCATATCGAATTACAATCTGGAAGACGGCGAATACCAGCAGGCCAACTACAAGGCCGAAAAAAATGCTTTCCGACGAAAGGCCAACGCCAATTCCCCCAACCACGGAGAAAACGTAGAGCGGATTTCGCACCACGGAATACGGGCCAAGCTTAATCACACTCCTATTTTTAAGCCCGCCAATATAGAGCGAGCACCAAGTGCGTCCGAGAATGCAACTGACAATTGCTGCCCATCCGATCTTTTCAATTATGTCGTGATCGATGAGTTGTTCAGCTGAACGTGTAAGAAAAAAAGCCGGGATGACGAACAGGAACGCCGCTGCTA
>NZ_JBBNAM010000375.1:0-4503 GCF_037994425.1 Phyllobacterium sp. | reverse complement strand
TTTTGGCGAGACCCTGGCTGGCGAAGTTGCGCTCTTCACCGATCATGGTGCAATGACGACGACCCCCGGCGAGGCGCGCCGCCGCTCCAGCCTCATTGTTCTCGTCGGCGAGATTCCCGTTTGCCACTATGAGCTCCTTTTTAGCCTCAAAGGGTCCGAACCCGATCTTGGCGACCGGGAGAAACGCTTGTGGTTCCACATTAACGGCGCCCTTGAGCCGACGACCGCAGCGCGCAAGCTTGATCGTACGCTGAAGGCTGTTGCGCTCGGCGGGCACGGGCTTGGACTTGCTGGCGTGCTGGCCGCGCTGCGAGCCGAGCTGCAGGGAAGAAACTACACGGGATCAGTTGCAAAATTCGACCGCCTGAAGAGCATACTCGGCAAGAGCAGATTCCCGGTCTTCGTCTTTTCCGGTACCACCGGCACGCCTGAGCTTGTCATGCTTCAAGGGCTCGTGGCGGACCTTAACAGGCAAGGCCGCGCCAGCACCCTGTTTCTTCCCACTGATGACGATGCCTGGGGCATGGCCCTGACATCGCTGTGGATGACCGGCTTTCCGCCCCGAACAGGATTTTCCAATAGCCTCCCAAGCTATGACCCCGTGCGATGGGACACCCAGCGTATGGTTCGCGATAAGGAAGCGGACCTTCACGTGTGGGTGTCTGCACGCGGAGCGCTGCCGCCAAAGAGCAGGGTCAGCCTGATCTCGTTGAGCCGGACCGAGAGGCAAACGGACGGGGCGGCGGTGACGATTTCGGTCGGCAAAGCCGGCCTCGATCACGATGGCGTTGCCTTTTCGAGCAGGATCGGGACATTTCATTCGCTCGCCGCATCAGCGCCGTCCGCATTGCCCAGCATATCGAGCGTCCTTCATAAAGTTGCACATGCGCTTCCCGGACGAAGGGATCTGCCATGCTGATCCGTCTTATGGGGGGCGACGTCGTCGACCCGGTCAGCGGCGCGACGGGCAGGCGCGACCTATGGATGAGGGACGGTGTGATCGTGGATGCGCCCGATGGCGCTGCGGCGGACGAAACGCACGATGTATCGGGCTGCATCGTCATGGCTGGCGCTATCGATATTCACTCGCATATTGGCGGCGGCAATGTGAACACGGCCCGCCTGCTCCTGCCCGAACAGCATGCCGCGCACCAGCCGCGCCCCGCAAACACACCCCTCGCCAATGCGGGCTGGTCGACGTTTCAAACGGGCAGTCTTTATGCCCAGATGGGCTTTACCACGGTGGTTGAGCCGGCAATGGCCCCGCATACTGCACTCCACACGCATCTAGAACTCGCCGATATCCCGATCATCGACAAGGCGACCCTCGCCATTCTCGGCAATGACGACTTCACCCTTTCGCTGCTGCGCAACGAGAAGAGTTCGGCAATGCTCGACGATTACGTCGCCTGGATCGTCGGCTCGTCCCGCGCACTCGGTGTCAAGGTGATCAATGCCGGCGCCGCCGCCGCCTTCAAGGACAATGTGCGCTCATTCGCATTCGATGATGAAGTGCCTGAATACGGCGTGACCTCGCGTCAAATCGTCAAGGCGCTGCAGGCTTCCGTTACGCGCCTCGGCATACCGCATCCCTTGCATGTCCACTGCAATAATCTCGGCATTGCCGGGAGCGCAGACACGGCCGCGGCGACCATTGCCGCTACGGAAGGCACGCCCCTCCACCTGGCACATCTGCAATTCTACGGCTATGGCACGCAAGGCAAGCGCAAGTTTTCCTCTGAAGCGGCGCGCCTTGCTGAACTCGTCAATGGCAATCGCGATGTTACGATCGACATCGGTCAGGTGATGTTAGGACATACAGTCACGATTTCCTCGGATGTGATGCGCCAGTTTTCAGCAACCGGAAATGCAAGTCCGAAGAAATCCGTCATCATCGACGGCGACGGTAACAGCAGCAGCGGTATCGTCCCCTATCGCTACCGGCAAGACTATTATGGCTCGCTGCAGTGGGCGGTGGGGCTGGAGCTGTTTCTCCTCATCACGGATCCGTGGCGCGTATTCTTTACGACCGACCATCCCAATGGCGCGCCGTTCACCGCCTATCCGGAATTGTTTGAACTTTTGATGAGCGCCGATGCGCGCGACGCAAAGGCGGCCGAGCTCAATGCCGGCGCGCTGGAACTGACGACGCTCGCTTCCGTGCGGCGCGAATATACGTTCGAGGAAATCGCGGTGATGACGCGCGCGGCGCCGGCGCGGCTGTTGGGTCTTAAGGACCGGGGCCACCTGGCGGCAGGGGCGATTGCCGATGTTGCGGTGTACCGGCGCGGCAAGAACATCGCAAAGATGTTTCGCGAAGCTGCACTTGTCTTCAAGAACGGCGAGCTTGTGGTGAAGAACGGCAAGGTGACGCGATACCGTTGGGGAAAGACGTTGCGGCTCAATCCTCCAGCGGACAAGGCGATTGTCAAGCGTATGGAGGATTACCACAAGGAGCGCTATGGCCTCTCACTGGAATGGTTCACCTTTCCAGACGCCGCCATTGCGCGCGAGGAGCCGTTTGCGGAGGTTTCATGCAACAGTTGAACCGCAACGGAGTCCTCATCGACGACACGTTTGCCGAGGCGTTCGGCATGCGCGCGACCGCGATCATCATAACGGCGCCGACGCTCAAGTGGGCTCGGCAGGCGGCCATCACCATGACCGGCTATGCCACTTCGGTTATCGGCTGTGGCTGCGAAGCTGCGATCGATATGGACGTGCCTGAAACCCGAACGCCGGACGGGCGGCCCGGCTGCCGCGTCATGATCTTCGCCATGAGCACTGACGATTTGCAAAAGCAGCTGAAAAGCCGGCTTGGTCAATGTGTGCTCACATCGCCGGGTAGCGCATGCTTTGCAGCGCTTGAAGGCTCGGCGCCGCTCGATCTTGGCAATTCGCTGCGCTATTTCGGCGATGGCTGGCAGATATCAAAAAAGTTCGGTGGCCGGCATTACTGGCGCGTCCCGGTCATGGATGGCGAATTCCTCTGCGAAGCAACGACTGGCCTTACAAAGAACGCGGTAGGGGGAGGCAATCTCCTCTTGCTCGCAGCCGACAACGCCAAGGCCCTTCATGTGGCCGAGCGCGCCGTCGCCGCGATTGAGAAGGTACCGGGCGCGATCATGCCGTTTCCAGGCGGGATCGTGCGCTCCGGCTCGAAGGTGGGCGGCAAATACAAGGGCATGATGGCCTCGACGAATGACGCTTTTGCGCCAACGCTGCGCGGCGTGGTCAATTCCGCGCTTTCAACCGACGTCAATGCGGTACTGGAGATCGTCATCGATGGTGAAACCAGCGATGCAGTGGCGGCGGCCATGCGCGCAGGGCTGAAGGCTGCGATCGATCTTGGGCCGAAGCGGGGGGCACTGCGGATCAGCGCCGGCAATTATGGCGGCAAGCTCGGCAAGTTTCACTACCATCTGAAGGACTTGCTGCCATGAAAGCCATGACCTTCACCCTTTTGTCGGAGCCAATGGAGTGGCTCGATCTGTCAGTCCTGACGCCGAGCACCATTTCAGGGCTGACGCTGCCCCAGATCGAAAAACTGCGCGTCGGCACCAGCCGCCGCCCCGCGGTTGTCGGCGATCTGTTCAAGGTAGAAGGAACGGATCGCCAAAACCTTGTGCTTCAAGGTGGCAGCGCCCGCTTTGACCGGGTCGGTGCCGGCATGGACTCGGGCAGCCTGCGCGTCATCGGCAATGTCGGCAGCCAGGCCGGGCGGAAGATGTCGGGAGGCCGCCTGACAATCGAAGGCAATGCTGGCGATCATGCCGGCTCGGGCATGGCTGGCGGACGGTTCGAACTTATGGGTAGTGCCGGTGATCATGTCGGCGCGCCCCTGGCCGGCGAAATTTCAGGCATGCAAGGCGGCGTTTTCGTCATTCGCGGCAGAGCCGGCCATTACGCCGGTGATCGGCTGCGTCGCGGCATCGTTGCGATCGGCAAAGGCTGCGGGGATTATACCGGATGTCGCATGATCGCCGGAACGATCGTTGTCGTCGGTCGGGTCGGGGCAATGCCAGGCTATCTGATGAAGCGCGGTTCGCTTGTCTTTGATCGTCACCCCGCGGCGCTGTCGCCAACCTTTGTTGCCTGCGGGCGGCCTGACATGGCTTTTTCCAGTCTCTTTGACCGTTATCTCATTGCAGAAGGCATTTTCGAGCGCCCACTCCTCGGCCAGAGGCCGGGAAAATATGCCGGTGACACCGCCGTTTCGGGCAAGGGCGAGCTTCTCTATCGCAGCGCGCGGTAGAGTTGCCCGCATGGACGGGCGGCCAGGCTATCAGGAAGCCTTTCGAGAGGGACGGGTTTCGACGACACGCGGTCGCTGAAACCGGATGCGCCCCCTTTCGGGCTCGGCCTTGCGCTCCTCCTTGCGGGTGATCACGATACGGGCGTCGGTTTCGATGCGGAACACCAGGCCTTGCGTGGACACCAGCTTGAAGCTCTGCGGATCAAACGACTTTCCCGCCGTGACCATGATAGGTTTAAGTTCATGGA